>JABMPQ010000041.1 GCA_013202585.1 Parcubacteria group bacterium
GCGATCATAGGACAAGAGATTATTTATTACTACCCGTATTATACCTCTTGTTCCATTTGATGGTGGATGCCCCCGTATTTATCTTTGACGTCGCGTTCAAAATATGCTATAATGTAATAACAAAGTAAAATTTCTCAAAAATCAAAACAAAAACTATGCCTCAACCAAAAACGAACAAGCCTTCAACAAAGAAGCCGAAAGCGGTGTTTTTTTCACAAACCTTAGTAGTAACTGGACTAGCTGGATTCCTGGCTAGTTTTTTGCTTTTAGGGATAGCTAGCAGTCCGAGCGATAAGTCTGTGCCAGCTACTCCAGAAGGTCAGGTGGAGTATGTTCCCGGAGAAGTAATTGTCAAATTCAAACCAGTAGTAAAAGGCCAGCTAGAAAAAGAGGCCAAGCCGCAAAAAATGGGACTAGTTTCGGTAGATGAAATTAGTAAGCAAAATCAGGCGCAGAAAGTAGAGAAAGTTTTCAAAGGAGAAGATAAAAATATTACCTCCCGGGACGAAGAAAAGTTGCCAAAAGGGGTGAATGCTCCAGATTTATCGACTGTCTATAAAATGAGCTTCTCGGAATACACAGATGTACAGAAAGTGGTGGCAGAATATGAAAATGATCCGGCTGTAGAATATGCTGAACCAAATTATAAAATGGAAACTTCTTTGACACCCAACGATCCCTATCTAAGTTCAACTGGCACTTGGGGTCAATCCTACGATGATCTGTGGGGGCTGAAAAAAACTAACGTTGAACTTGCCTGGGATACCAATGTTGGTAGTGCAGATGTGCTAGTAGCAGTTATTGATACAGGGATTGATTATAATCACGAAGATCTAGCAGATAACATCTGGGTTAACACTGACGAGATAGCCGGTAACAGCATCGATGATGATAACAACGGTTACGTCGATGACGTTTACGGCTACGATTTTTACAATAATGATGCTGACCCGATTGATGATCATGGCCATGGTACGCACGTCTCGGGAACTATCGCGGCTGTTACAAATAATGGCAAGGGTGTGGCAGGTACTTCTTGGAACAGTAAAGTAATGGGAGTTAAATTCCTAAGCGGGGGCGGATCTGGTTGGATATCTGATGCTGTTAGTTCTATCGAGTATGCTGCTGATAATGGCGCTGATATTATAAGTAACAGTTGGGGTGGTTGGGGTCGCTCTCAGACACTTCAAGATGCAGTCAATTATGCCTACAGCAAAGGAGCGATGATTACCGCAGCTGCTGGAAATAGTAATTGGGATACAAGCAATTATCAACCGGCGGGCCTGGAAAATGTAGTGACGGTGGCAGCTACCGATTATACAGACAGTAGGGCTTCGTTTTCCAACTATGGAGATGAAGTAGATGTAGCTGCTCCTGGCGTAGACACTCTTTCATTAAAAGCAGCTGGGACTTCAATGGGGTCTGCCGTTGGAGATAAATATACTAGGGCTAGTGGGACATCAATGGCTTGCCCCCACGTCTCTGGGGCAGCCGCGCTTATTTGGTCAGAAAATCCCAACTATACCAACCAGGAAGTGGAACAAATACTTGAAACTACAGCTGATGACTTGGGAGATATTGGCTTTGATCCCTACTTTGGCTACGGTCGTATTAATTCCCTAGCCGGCATACAAGGAGAGCCTTTGCCAGTTAGTGCTACTAATTCGGCAATCAGCGTGGATTCTTCTACTGTCTATATCGGGCAGTATGCAACTATTACAATCACCCTAAAGAACACCTATAATATTCCTGTCTCTGGCAAGGAAATTACTCTCAGCTCGAATCGAGGCACTGACACGATAACTCCCTTACAATCTCATACTAATGCTGATGGCAAGTTCTTGGCTAATATTTCATCAACCTCGACAGGCACTTCAGTAATTTCTGCTCGTGATATTACCGATGGAGTAAATATTAATCAGACTCAAGCGGTGAACTTTGCTGCTGCTCCTGACACAACCGCGCCCGGGGACATTTCCAGTCCTAGGTTAGAAGCGGGCAATAAACAAGTCCAACTATCTTGGGTTAATCCTTCAGCCTCTGATTTTGCTGGCGTTAAAGTAGTTAGAAAAGAAGGCAGTACTCCTCAGAATGTCACGGATGGTTCTACAGTATATAACGGTCGGGCATCTTCATATCTAAATACTGGCCTCACCAATGGAACGACCTATTATTACGCTATCTTCAGTTATGATGAGGTGCCAAATTATTCTGCTGGCCGGCGTAGTGCTGCTACCCCACGAGTTGGAACTCCAGCTGTAATTTCCAATTTCCGTTCGGTTGCCGGTAACGGACAAGCAGTTTTGACTTGGAGTAACCCCGATGATTCTAACTTTGCTGGTGTTAAAATTGTTCGAAAAGAAGGCGGGAATCCGCAGGGACCGACAGACGGCACGGAAGTTTATCGTGGGGACGGGGAACTTCACATAGATACTGGATTGGCCACAGAGACGGTTTATTACTACGGCGCTTTCTCTTATAATAATGCTGGGGGATATTCCAATGGCATCTATGCAGTTGCTGGTCCAATTAGCAATGATACTAGCTCTCCGGGCACAGTCAGTGGTCTCAAAGTCACCCCTCTCGATAGCAAGATATTACTTGTTTGGAATAATCCCTCCGACGCTGATTTTGCCGGCGTAAAGGTGGTACGCAAGGAAGGTGATTATCCTGCCAACGCCCAAGATGGTACTACAGTTTACCAAGGAGCGGGAACATCTTATCTTGATTCCAATTTAGCTAATGGAGCCACTTATTATTATACTCTCTTCTCTTTCGACGGGTCTCTGAATTATTCTTCCGTAGTGACCGAATCGAAGGCTCAAGCCACACCTAACAGTATAAACATTATTACTGGCACTGGTCCGGGTGGTGGTCCGCAAATAAGAGCTTTCAATGATAATGGGGATTCTACCGGCCTGAACTTCTTCGCTTATGATCGGAATTTTAAAGGAGGCACCAGAGTAACGACAGGGGATATCGATGCTGACGGACAAGATGAGATTATCGTTGGGGCTGGTACGGGCGGCGGTCCGCAAATTAGAGTTTTCGAATCGGACGGTCAAGCTAAACCTATTCAATTTTTCGCTTTCCATCCGGACTCGCGTACTGGTGTCGATGTAGCTGCGGGCGATGTTGATGGCGATGGCAAAGATGAAATCGCTGTTTCTCAGTTAGCCAATGGCGAAGCCTGGGTAAAGGTTTACCGCTACGATGACGGACAGACGATAATGGGAGAGTGGCTGGCTTTTCCGGCTGGGGTTAATTCAGGAGCGACGGTAGCGATGGGAGATGTTGATCGCGATGGTCTGGCGGAGATTATCGTTGGTGCTGGTACGGGTGGTGGTCCGCAAGTCAGAGTCTTTGAGTATAATGGAGAAGTTAAACCTATCCAATTCTTTGCTTTCCATCCTGACTCGCGTACTGGTGTGGATGTGGCTGCGGGCGATGTTGATGGTGATGGTAAGGATGAAATAGCTGTTTCTCAGTTGGCCAATGGCGAGGCTTGGGTAAAGGTTTATCGTTACAATGATGAACAGACAGTAATTACTGCCTTTAGAGCATATTCTCGGGGGGTAATGAGTGGAGCCAATATAGATCTAATCGACGTTGATAGTGATGGTGAGACTGAAATAGTAACGGGTGCTGGCAATACCGGTGGTCCCCACGTTCGTGCCTTTGAAATGTATGAACCTTTAGGTTCTATTAGCTTCCTGGCTTACGGTAATTATTTCCGCGGCGGGGTGGATGTGGTTGGCGGAAGGTGGTAAGAACTTAACAGAATTTCAAAAAACTGCCTGGATCTGGGCAGTTTTTTAATATAGTTGAACTTCGGCCATATTATGATAAAGTGAAATAATTCGATTTAAATTTAATTCATGTTCCCTGAACTCGTAACCTTCACTATCTACGGCCACACTTTCGCTGTTTATTTTTACGGCGCGTTTTTGCTGCTGGCGATTGTTTTAGGTGTGCTGGTTTTGTATTTAGAGCTAAAGCGTCATAAACTAGAAACGCGTCGTATTTTAGATAATGTGTTTTGGATTATTCTATTCGGCCTGATTGGCGCTCGTCTAGGTTATGCTCTACTTCACTGGTCTTTTTTTAGCGGTCAGCCCTGGGAAATTATAAAGTTTTGGGAAGGAGGGATGGTCTTCTCGGGCGGGTTGGTAGCGGGAATCGTCACTGCTGTAGTTTGGCTTTGGACTCGAGAACGTCGAGAGATGTGGGGCTGGTTAGATGCGGCAATGATTTCAGTCAGTTTTGGTCACGCCGTCGGCATGTTGGGGAGCTTTTTTTCTGGTTTAGACATTGGCAAACCCACTAACTTGTCTTGGGGGGTAAACTTCTTTATTAGAAATGAAGAGATCGTTCGTCATCCCACTCAGATTTACGAATGCTTAGCTTATCTATCAGTTGGGGTTATCTTGTTTATATTATCCCAGTGGCGCTTGAAAGGGACGAGGGGTGTTTTTACTTTTTCCGGGGCGGGTTTTTTCCTTGGCGTCACTTTGATGGCTTCGATAAGGCTTTTAGTCGAATTCGTTCGGGTGCCGACCAAAGTTCTTTTCGTCCTGGGAGACGTTGATATTTCCAGTGCTTATTTCTCTAGCTTATTATTGGTAATATGCGGTATAATAGGAATAGGTTGGCGAGCTAGTAAAAACCGCGCTGGAGGCAGTCTATATATTAATAAAAAAGATTCTAAACCTATGAATGAAGAAAAAGTTGCCGAACTAAAGAAAAAATTGGAGAATAAAAAGAAGGTTCTTCAAGACCAGCTAGCCAAAATTGCCAATAAAGACAAGAACTTAAAAGACGATTACGATGCCAAGTTTGAAAATTTTGATAGTGAAGTGATGGATATCTCCAACGAGGCCACCGAGGTGTCTAATTATCAGAATAAATTGTCATTGGAAGCAACTCTGGAACTGCAACTGCGAGATGTTAGAAAAGCTTTGGATAGAATGGCCAACGGTAAATATGGCCAGTGCGAGAAGTGTAGTAAAGAAATTAAACCAGAGAGATTAGAAGCTTTACCGCATGCTGGGATTTGTTTGGATTGTAGCAACAAAGGAGCTTAGATGATAGTAGTTGGTAAATTTTTACGTCGAATAATATTGTTGGATTTTGGCGTGTTGCTGTTAGTTGGTTTTGATCAGTGGGTAAAATTCGCGGTGAGTAAACAGGGAGGGTTTTTTATTTGGCCAGATTTTCTGGATATTGGGTTTTACCAGAACTATGGGATTGCTTTCGGAATTCCTTTACCCCTTTATCTTATTTATCCTCTAATCGCGGTGTCGTTGATATTGATTAGTTGGCGTTATTGGCAGAAGTTAGGGCGGGGAGATATCTGGATTTGGTTAGCTTGTCTATTGATTTTTGCTGGAGCGGCTAGTAATCTTTTCGACCGGCTATATTGGGGTTATGTAATTGACTATATTCATTTTTCTTTTGGCTCAACTTTCAATCTAGCTGATGTGCTGGTAGTGGGAGGAGTAGGGGTGTTGTTATGGAGAGAGTTGATAAGTTCTAGAGCTTAGTTTTAAAAATTAATGGGACTGTTGCTGAATACGCTTTCGTAACGAAATTCCTCAATTTTGAGACAGAATTGTTGAACAAACCTTGCGGCCTATCGGCTGAGATAAGCCAAAAGGTTTTGAAACGATTCTGGCCGAAATTGAGGAATTGCAGCCTGCCTGCCGGTAGGCAAGGTAGAAATGGTATTTGGCATCAGTCCCTTAAAAGGAGGGAACATGACCGCTAAAATTAATAGTGCGGCTGTTGTTGGTCTTGATTGCCAACCCGTGCGCGTGGAAGTAGACATCTCCCCTGGCTTACCCCACGTATCGATTGTTGGCTTACCTGATGCGGCGGTGCAAGAAGCGCGTGACCGCGTGCGCGCTGCCATCAAAAATAGTGGTTGCTCTTTTCCCACCACGCGAGTGACAATTAATCTGGCTCCAGCTGATTTACGCAAGGAAGGACCAGCTTATGATTTGCCAATTGCCCTCGGTATTTTGCAAGCTTCGGGGCAGCTTAGTTTTAACGGCGACAACAAGCTTTTCGTTGGTGAACTAGCCCTTGACGGAGCGTTGCAACACGTAAATGGCATTTTGCCGGTAGCCACTATGGTTCGAGAAAAGGAGTGGAAATCATTGTTTGTGCCGGAAATCAATGCCACCGAGGCTAGCTTAGTGCCGGATATTGAAATCATTCCCGTCAAGTCTCTGCGACAATTGATTAGGTATTTATTAGGTCGAGGAGGGATAGAATCTTTTCGCTCGGCTGGTGTTAGTATTCCGGCGCAGTCTGGAGATAACATTGGCTATGACATGGCTCAGATTAGAGGCCAAGAACACGCTAAGCGCGCTCTAGAAATCGCGGCCGCCGGTGCACATAATGTTCTGTTGCAAGGTCCACCTGGCTCAGGTAAAACACTGTTGGCGCGCACCTCGCCGACCATTCTCCCGCAGATGACTACCGAAGAGGTTCTAGAAACAACTAAGATTTATAGCATTGCTGGGTTACTACCGACGGATAACCCTATGATAGTCCGACGTCCTTTTCGCGCTCCGCACCATACGGCTAGTGGAATATCGTTGGTAGGTGGTGGTGCTTGGCCGCGTCCCGGTGAAGTCAGCCTCGCTCACCACGGCGTGTTATTCTTAGACGAGCTGCCAGAATTTGGTCGCCACACCCTAGAAAATCTTCGCCAGCCACTGGAAGACGCTACTGTCCAGATCGCCCGGGCTCAGCAAACCCTAACTTTTCCGGCTCAATTCACTTTAATGGCTTCGATGAATCCCTGTCCCTGTGGTTTTTATCGCAGTCCAGAACAAGATTGCCATTGCACACCGGTAGAGATTTCTCGTTATCAAAAAAAGATCTCCGGTCCCTTGTTGGATCGAATAGACCTCCAAGTAGAGGTACCACGAGTTAAATACGAAAAATTGACAGCTACGAAGTTAGCGGAGTCATCGGCTGATATTCAGGCACGGGTGCAAGCGGCGCGGACAATTCAGGAAAGAAGATTTTCCCAAGCGGGAGGGGCAGGCACCAATTCCAGCATGGGCCATCCGGAGATTAGAAAATATTGCCAGCTTGATAGTCAATCGCAGACACTATTGAAAACAGCCGTTAACCAACTGCAACTTTCCGCCCGCGGGTATTTTCGGGTTCTAAAATTAGCGCGGACGATTGCTGATTTAGGTAGAGCGGGTGACGTGCAGACTGAGCATATAGCTGAAGCGTTGCAGTATCGGTCGACGAGGGGAGAAATGTAAAAAAATAAGCCCACCAGGTGCAAGTTTAGTGTGAGCTATAGAATGAAGACAGAGCCGAACCAGAGGAGAACAATGGCAGCGACTAGTGCCACAGCCATTATAAAAAACACTGTTTGCGCTCTCTTGTTCATATCCTCTTCCCCTTGTTTAGATGTTCGATCCATTTTAGGAAAGCTCATTATGACGTATTGTCAATTTTTAGTAAAGACATTTTGCATGATATCTACAGTAGACTTAGCCTTTTTATTTTTTTAGGCTATAATGAAGTAAGTCAATTATTTTGAAGAAATGATTCTCCAAGACCTCTATCAAATAGTTCAACAGGGAGCTCAGCAGCCACTTTTCTTGTGGCTGGATGATTATGATAAACTTAGTCAAAGTCCTATATCCAGCCTCAAAAAAACCAGCACCAAACTACATAAAAATACCAGAATAGCTGAGAACACCAGGCAATTGATTTCATTATTGGAAAGTAGTAAACCTGATGAGTTTCTTTTGGCTAAGTATTTAGTTTATATATCAGAGCTATTAGGCAAAGATGTTCCGGCTGAACATCGAGAACTAATAAGTGATTATATCAGAGACGCCAAAGAATTTTACCGGCGAGCACAAATGAGTGGATTTCATCGGCAGTCGCGGGAAAATTTAAAAAAGTCGCTAGCGCCAGATGAACAGGCGGAACATGACTTACGTTTATTTCAGCAAGAGGGTATGATGTACTGCTTGGAATATTATCTGACAATCTATAAAGCAATCCAAGATGTTACTACTGAGGATGAAAAAAGGTGGTATATTGAAAGCCAAGAGATAGATCTGGGCTTTGGCAATGTGCCGGGCTTGTGGATTGATTTCAGTCGTGACGAAGTATTGGACAAATTTATCTATAAAATCTTAGATAAAGATATTCGTCGCCGATTGACGGAAGCTTATTTTTATGCTAAAATAGGGGTAATGAAGGTTAAAATGGAATGTGATCAGACAGGAAATTGCCAAGCCGTGTATAGTAATATAACGGTTAATGAAGTAATTAAAGCTTTTAAGAAATTGGTCAAAACCTTGCTTGGCACTTTTCAAGAGGTTGGAATAGAGCAACTATCTAGTGTGTTTTTTGCACCTTATGGCAAAAAGCCATTTATTAAAGATATAAAGATATAATTTTATGCCCAAAGACATCGCTAAAGAAGAGAAGAAAGAGGAAACTAAAGAAGGAAAAGAAGCTGCTGAAGCTAAAGCAGAGAAGGCAGCTGTCAGTGCGCAACAGGAGGATGAGGATGAGGGAGTGTTAAGGGGTGAATTGCTAGAAGAAAGAGAAAAAACTCTAGGAGACGCAGAAAAGATGGCAGAATTTGTAAACATTGTTAAAAAAGTAAAAGAAAAACTAAAAGGAGTTGATGTATTACAGGTAGAGGCAGGCAAAATAGATCAGATTAGAGAAAAATTTTTAGCTGGTTTGGGAATTGAAGGTCTAAAATCTCAAGATAGTGAAAGGACGTATGCTGGAGATTTACGTATTCTGCCAGCGGTATTAAAAGATGATGAGGCTGTCGTACGCAGATGCTTAGAAAAAGCTTACAAATCTGAAGCTAATTTACTAAAATACGCATCTGAAAGATTACGTGGTAATAAGGAATTAGTATTAAAAGCAATAGATAAAGGTGCGGGTGGTATGGATTCTCACTTTACTGAATCGTTGCCTGAGAGC
Organism: Parcubacteria group bacterium; assembly: GCA_013202585.1. Taxonomy (GTDB): domain Bacteria; phylum Patescibacteriota; class JABMPQ01; order JABMPQ01; family JABMPQ01; genus JABMPQ01. The sequence goes on from JABMPQ010000041.1 coordinate 8,989, forward strand.
ATGAGGGCAGATAAGGAAGTAATGTTAAGGTTAGTTGCTAGAGATGGTTTTAACATAATGGATGCTTCCGAAGAGCTAAAAAGGGACAAAGATGTATGCTTAGAAGCGGTACGTCGGAACGGAAGGTCAATAATGAGTTTACCAGAAGAGATGAGAAATGATCGAGATATAATGATCGGAGCGGTAACGAGTGATTACTCAGGCATCGAACTTTTACCAGAAAATGCCAAAGATGATAAAGAAATAATTATGGCGGCTATGTCGAAAAATGGCAAGCTTTTATCATATGCTAGCGATAGACTTAGAGATGATATAGATGTTGCATTGGTTGCAATAAAAAATAGAGGGCGAGTGAGAGATGTGTCAGATAGAATTAAAAAAGAATTAAAAGATCTATTTTAAGGATGGTTCCTCTTCTAGTTTTTAGATGCTAAAGACGTGTCTAACCAAAAACCCGCCCAGTTATCCAGGCGGGTTTTGTATATAATTAAAAGGTACGCACTCTATTAATAAATATATCCTTTAATTACTCCACTACTATTGGATATTGTTCTGGTACTAGTGATACCAAAACCTTTGTAGTTCATTTCCGAGATAGTAACTCGATCACCCTGAACGCTTTCAACAACAGCGACGTGTCCCCACCAACTTTCAGAAGTAACCAGAATAGCACCTTTGGCCGGAGTACGACCAGTAGCTCTACCCTGAGCGCGAGCGTTATTCAACCAAGTGCCAGCGTTACCCCGCCAAGATACATCACCACGTCTCTCCGCTACGTACCAAGTACACCAACCCCAAGAGAAGCGGTTACCAACTCGGGAACCCTTATTAACTGTTGGAGTAGTCTGACTTCTCTGTACTACAGATGATGTTTGGTTAGAAGTACTAGTAGAGTTGTAAGCGTAGCGAGTAGAAGTATCAACTTCTGGCTGTGGTCTATTTTCAATTTTACGTTTGCCGTCAGGGACTACCAGAATTTGACCTACTTCAATATCAGTATCATTAATCAATTCATTGAAGGCCATAATTTCTTCCTTATCAGCCCCATGTTTTTTAGCGATGCCAGTTAGAGTCTCACCACTATCAACCCTCTCAGTAGTACCAGAAACAGGTAGGATAGTTAATTTATCTCCTGATTTGATGATGTCATCAGCGTACTTTCCACTCTCTGTTAGAATAGTGGCCGCATCAATGCCAAATTTATTGGCAATTGAATGAATTGTATCACCTTCTCTTACGTTGTAAGTGGTGACATCAGTTCGCGGTTTATACGAGATTGTGGTATCAGTTGGACTAGTTTTAACTAATGTATTACCACCAACAGCTGATAACTCTTGATTCTGCTCTTTGGCCGCTAAGTTACGGCCGGCAGTGGCTGTAGTTAAAGAAGCTGGTGAATTAGCCGTAGCGCTCGCTACCGAGACAATCGAGAAGCGATCAGTTTCTTGACGGCTTTTCTTGCGGTCAAGATTATTAGTAACGATCTCATAATTGTCTTTTTCCTGACCAGCTAAGAAACCTAGTAAGATACTAGTATCTTTATCTTCTGGCTGGTCGTTATCTTTGGCGTAAACATTGAAGCCAGCGAAAGCCATCGCAACTACCAAAATACCAATAGAGACTAAATGCTTGCTTCTGTCAGCTACTAGTTCTTTGACTTTATTTATTGCCTTACCGGCGAGAGATTTGTATTTGTCAATTTTGTTTGAAGATTCGCTTTGGCTCTGCCCATTTTGGTGGGTCTTTAGAAGAGCCAGTAGTTTCTTGGTACTAATAGAATTAGTAACCTTCTTTTAACTGGTAACCATTACGACTGCAAACAGATGTACATCCGCTATCCAGTTAAAATTCTTTTAATTAATTTGAACCTTCTTCAATTTTTATAGACCAATCATCTTCTGGTCATCAACTATCATACGCCCCTGAATATATATGTCAATGACAAATCGCAATTCCTTTACGCGGCCTATGTAAGGCAAATAGTGGATATTTTGGGCATTAATTGTCTACAAGCCCTTAGTCTATGGGATTTCTCTTTTGTTGGCTTAAATTAAGGCAAAAGTTGACTTTTTTACCTATTTTTGTTTTGGAGGCTGTGCATAAGATTTTTTTGGCCTATTCCGGCTTATATAAAGGTAAAAGTAGTAAAAATAGGCGAAAATATGGTAAAATAAGCCAATTAGACCTATAATGATGGGGCTGTTGTTAAATACGCTTTCGTAACGAAATTTTCATATTTTGAGGCAAATATTTTAAACAATCTTTGAGGTTTAGCTTGGGCCCTGCCTGCCGGCAGGCAGGTAAGCGGAAAAGATTTTTAGAAGATTTGACCAAAATAGGGAAATTGCAGTCGGAATGGTATTTGACAACAGCCTCAGTATAAGCACTTATGCTAGATAAGATCCTCCAGGAACTCAATAAAGAACAACAAAAAGCCGCTCAGATAGAAAGTGGCCCAGTTTTGGTATTAGCCGGAGCAGGATCGGGAAAAACTAGAGTGTTAACTCATCGTATTGCTTACTTGATTGCCCAAGGTATAAATCCGGCTCTGATCTTAGCGGTAACGTTTACCAATAAGGCCGCCAATGAGATGAAAGAGCGAGTACAGAAATTGATTGCCGGCCAGTCAATACCTACTCTTGGCACTTTTCACTCTATTTGTGCCCGCTTGTTGCGTCAGGAGATTAAAGCGCTTGGTTTTAAATCTGACTTTGTTATTTATGATGATGACGATCGTCTCAAGGCGATCCAAATGACAATGGACAAATTGTCTATCCCACGCAAGCAAATAAACCCACGCTTAATCAGAACACTGATCTCTTCAGCCAAAAATGAGCTGATGACCCCGACCGAATACGAGAAGCAAGCGGAGACAGATATCCAGCGTTTAGCGGTCACTATTTACCAGGAATACCAGAAGCTGCTGCAGGAAAATCAAGCTCAGGATTTCGACGACCTGATTATGACGACGGTAAAATTATTTGAGAAGTTCCCCCTCGTCTTAGAAAAATATCAGCGACGTTTCCAGCAGGTGCTGGTGGACGAGTATCAAGATACCAATCGGGCTCAGTATGTTTTGTTGAACTTGTTGGCCCGTCAGCACGGCAATCTATTTGTGGTGGGTGATGACTGGCAGTCAATTTACGGTTGGCGGGGAGCCAATGTGCAAAATATTTTAAATTTTGAGAAGGACTATCCGGGGACACAGGTTATTAAGCTAGAAAGAAACTATCGCTCGACGCAAAATATTCTCGATGCGGCTCACGAGGTCATTAATAAAAACTACCAGCAAAAGGAAAAGAAACTCTGGACGAAAAAACCAGCCGGTGAGCAAGCAACAGTTTACGAGGCTCGCGATGAGCGGGACGAAGGTAATTATGTGGTGGGTGAGATTGAAAAGATGGTGGCCGGCGGCGAGTCTGCTACTAACAGGCGCCAGTATTCTTATAACGACTTTGTCATTCTTTATCGCACCAATGCTCAGTCGCGGGCGCTGGAAGAAATATTTTTACACCGTAATATTCCCTATAAAATCATTGGCGGAGTACGTTTCTACCAGCGGCGCGAGGTCAAAGACATTTTAGCTTACTTAAAAGTGCTCTATAACCCATACGATTCAGTCAGTTTACAGCGAATTATTAACGTGCCAACGCGGGGAGCGGGCAAGGTGACTGTGGCAAACTTGACTGCTCTTACTCAGCAGCAAGCGGGCAACGGGTTAGTAGCGGTGAAAGTGTTAGCCGAAGAGAGGGGAAACAAAAAACTAGCTGATTTTTATCAGGTGATGAGGGAGGCTCAGCAGAAATCGAAGGAGCTTCCTCTGGCCGATTTGATCGATTTTATTTTAGCTAAAACGGGTTATAAAGATTTTGTCCTTGATGGCACGATTGAGGGAGAGTCGCGTTGGGACAATATCCAGGAATTAAAAAGCGTGGCTAATAATTTTGACGATGTGGTGGGAGGGGAGAGGTTGAGTTCGTTTTTGGAAGAGATTTCTCTGCTGGCTGATACGGATCAAATCGATGAACGAGCCGAAGCAGTAACCTTAATGACAGTTCACTCCGCTAAGGGTTTAGAATATCCAGTGGTGTTTTTGGTAGGGTTAGAGGAAAATGTTTTTCCGCACTCACGCAGTATGTTGGAACCAGCAGAATTAGAGGAAGAGCGGCGTCTTTGCTATGTGGGGATGACACGAGCCCAAGAAAAGTTGTATTTATCTCATGCCCAGTCGCGAGCGCTTTTTGGCAATGTCCAAGCTAATCCGAGTTCGCGTTTTCTGGAGGATATTCCGGAGCGTTTGTTGGATTACGTTGGACGAGAGTCGGGTGGCGGGATGGCTTTTGGCGGGCAAACTAATTCTGAGGGAGTGAAATATGTTAGCGAAGATAAGGACAACGATGTCGATTTAGCCGAGGGCGATAAAGTAGTCCATCCACAATTTGGACTGGGGGTAGTTAAGACGATCGATGACGAGGTGATGCAAATTTCTTTTGCTCGAGCGGGGACGAAAACTATTATTAAAGAATATGCGCAGTTGCAGAAGGTGGGGCAATAGGTTTTGAAGGCGACGCTA
>JABMPQ010000042.1 GCA_013202585.1 Parcubacteria group bacterium
GAGCTGTTTCAGGAGGCTTCTAAGCGGGAAGTTACCGTTTTTATGTCATCGCACAATCTAGCTGAAGTCGAGAAGGTCTGCGAACGGGTGGGAGTGATCAAAGAGGGTAAAATGATCGCCACTGAGAGCATTGTTAGTCTCAAGGAGAAGAAAATTTACTCTGTTCACGCCCACTTTGCCGGAGATTATGATATTAATGAATTTAAAGGTGATGGTCTCAAGATTGTCAGACAGCTCAATAATAGCCTAATGCTTAAAGTTAAGGGCGATATTGATCAGGTGGTAAAAAAGCTTAGTCAGTATAAGTTAGTCGATCTCGAAATTGATCAAGCGTCACTGGAAGACATATTCTTAGAATTTTACGAGAATTAATGCTGCCGATATTACTACGCACAATCAAAGACAAAAAAGTTTCACTCATCATTTATTGTGTGGCCGCCGTTTTGATTATCTGGATGTATATAGCCATGTTTCCTACTATCCAAGAGGAAGCGGAGAGCTTCAATGAACTCATCAAAAATTATCCCGAAAGTTTTATGAAGGCTTTTGGCATTGATGAGCAGATTTCCTTTGACAAAATCGAGAATTTCTTGTCGATCGAGCATTTTAGTCTAGTCTGGCCGATTATGATGATATTTTTTATGATCGCCCTTGCCACTTTTGGCCTAGCAACTGAGATAGAGAAGGGGACAGCCGAGATATTGCTTTCGCGACCAATCTCGCGAGTAGAGATATTTTTAGCGCGTTATCTGGCCGGTATTTTCATTTTGCTAATATTTACCTTGATTTCGGTCTATTCACTGATTCCACTGGCCGAGCTGCACGATATTGACTATGCCTTAGCAAATTACAACACGATGGCTATACTGGGACTGCTTTTTGGCTGGGCGGTATTTAGCTTTGCGATGATGCTCTCAGCGATCTTTTCCGAAAAAGGTCGAGTCTATATGGTTGGTGGGATGACGATCGTCGGTATGTATATAGCTAATATCGCTTCTTCACTGCTCGAGAAAGTGGAGAATCTCAAATATCTCTCATTTTTCCACTACTATGACTACCAGGCGGCTCTGACTAAGAATCATATTGATGAGCTGTCGATTTATGTCTTTGTTGGGGTAGCGGTAGTGTGTACGTGCGTGGGATTGATATGGTTTCATAAACGGGATGTGGCGGTTTAGAGGCGCAAATCCGAGTATAAAAAAAAGACCTGATTCTTTAGTCTCGCTGGTCTGGGGCGAGGGGTGCTAGACGATGCGCTCGGTGAGCCACCGTTGTTTTGAAGAGAAGAGGTTTTCTGCATCTGGCACTGTTGCCCCGTGTTCGTAAGCAACAATTTGGACGTTTGTCATGGATGGGTAATCGGATGCGGTAAGAACAACTCGAATTTTATCGTCCCGCTCTTGCATACAGTCAGAACAAGGATGTGTTGTTCTTCCATGTCTTGTGCAGTCGATATCGCCGTCACCTTGTTCCTGCCAGCGTGAACTCTTCACTAGTGGCATAATTGCTCCCTTCTCTTGTGTCTAACGTGATTAACAGTGCCTAACATAGTAGAATATGAAGAAAATAATGTCAACCCCAAAAGCCCCCCAAGCCATCGGCTCTTATTCGCAAGCGATCAAGGTTGATGAACACATTTATTGTTCAGGGCAGATACCGTTGCGGGCAGATGGGAGCATGGTGGAAGGTTCGATCGCGGAGCAGACCGAGCAAGTGTTAGTAAATTTACAGGCTGTCCTGGAAGAGGCTGGAGCTAGCCTAGAAGACGTAGTAAAAACCACTATCTATTTAACAGATTTGAGTGATTTTGAGGCGGTAAATGAGGTCTATGGCAGCTATTTTCCTAAAAACCCGCCGGCGCGAGCGACAGTGCAGGTGTCAGCTTTGCCCAAGGGGGCAAAGATAGAAATAGAGGCAGTAGCGGTGCTGGAATAGGACATTTAGAAAAGATGTTGACTTATTCCTGAAATGATGCTAAAAAGTAATGATCTCTGAAAATATTTTGACTAGCACATTTCCACCAATCATCACGAGGGAGGGTCAAATGCCCGGATGGAACAAAGTGATCTGTAGTGCGATCTATGGTAGTGTCGGGGTAAATTATCGGGGAGCATGTATTACTCTTCCGAGAGGTAAGCCCAACGCTTTCAGGGTAGGGGGTAATTTTTCTGACGACCAAGAGGTGCGATATGTTCCTGTCCCTCGGCCAGGGGAACAACTGGTCCTGGAAATAGAAGTAGACTGGGACTGGAGAAAACTCAGGATTCTCCGCTGGGGATATCGGTATTGCTATGACCAGTCGTCAGGCATAGCCGAGGACCTGGTGAATTTTGACCTCCTGATACCAGCCGGCTTTCGTATCGACAGATCGCAGGCTGTCAGCGAACACAGAGAAATCTGAATCCCGATCTTTTCGTTAAACGTCAACAGTTGACGTTTTTTTATTATAAGAAAGAGGGCGGTGTTAAATCAGAGGATTAGCTGGATCAGCAGAACCTCTCTTTTTTCTCTCCGGACACCCTAAAACCTTTATTTTATCAGCAAAATGTTTTATTCTGTAAACAACGCTTTACTTTCTTACAATTTAATTAATACCAAATATATGCATGGAGAACCAACAGGGATAGGAGATGTAGCCCCCGAACATTATGAACTAGGAGAGGTAGAGCCAGGGTATTTTGATTTTCTGCGGGAAAAACCCAAGAGACCGGAATATAAGCCCAAGAAGCATGTTATCGAGAAGGAATTTGACCGGTATGGCTGGTCTTCGCGGACAGAGGTAGAAATTGATGAGGGACGAGGGCTAGCACACTTTGATATTTTTTGTAAAATAATGGAAAATGGCCCGCCAGATAATTCATACCCTTTCAATGATGACCATATCCGCGCTGTTACTAGAGAATTTGGCGGAGGCAGAGACAAGAGACGTTTTTCCTTTTCCGCATCTACGGAATGGGAACAATATGGGGAAGATGTCTCTACATTTGAACAGTTAGCACTTAAAAAATATAATGAGCTGCTAAAAGATAATTTTAAGTATCAGGGTGAACCCCAAGAAGCTGTTTTCAAATCTTCTACAATAGATACTCAAATTGAAAAGTATGAATCTGAAGATACTCGTGGGACAAGAACCGAAAGTAGCAATAAGATAGAATTTGGCCATTACATTAAAAGCGAGAGCCCTAATATATTAGATGAGATGAAATATATACCGGTAGAAGAAACTGTCCAAGAACTTTGGGTTAATAGATATAATGAAGAAGAGTATAAAACAAAAAGAGCTAAGAGTGAGGAGGAGGGAAAAAACATTGCTCAAACTGAACTAGCCGCGGCCAAGAGAGAATATCAGGAGTTTAGGCAACATCCCGATGTTAAGGCAATTCTGGAGGCGATTCAATGGGCTACAGAAGAATTAGAAAGAATTCGCAATCCGCAAGAGATAGAAGTTGAAATTAAACAATATCCACCTAAGCCCGGTTTTAATATAGAGGAAAAGCTAAAATCGGTGGAAGAAGGAGGCGGGGGCGAAGCGGAGCAAGCTTCAGAGGTGGAACAAGCTCCAGAGATAGAGTTTTTATCCGGCCAAGAGAAAAGGCAAGCCTTAGAGGAACTAACTGTCGTAGAGGCTAAAATAGAATTATGTCGTACTGGGTTTGAGATTCCCGAAAGATTGAGTAAAAAGGCCGCCAAGAAATATACTGATCAGTTTACACGCTTGGATAAAGCAAGCAGCGAAGTTGGAAAGTTAAGAGATAAATTAAAATCAGGTGAGGATGTTCCCAAAGATACGATCCAAAGAATATCGACAGTTACCAGCAACATTGAAAATATTTCTCAGGATATAGCTAGGGCGTTTGGAGTAAGAGAGGACTGGTTAGATTCGCATGAAACCTGCCAAGGATTATTGAAAGATGATGAGGAGTTAGCGGAGTTGTATGAGTTAATTGAGGAGGGAGATTTGACGGAGGATTTCAATGCTAGGATATTGACGGCAGTTAGAAGCGATGATTTTGATAGGGAAAACATTGAAGATGTAGTATATAAGATAATGGATGAAGTCACTGCTTAAAATATTTTTTAATTATGCGAGAACTCTCCGCCCTGCCTGCCGGCAGGCAGGCTGTCAGGGCGGGGGTATCAATTCGCGACCATCCTGAGAAAAATCGGCTTGCCCTAGCCGATTTTATTGTCATAGTGTAACTCTAAAACCTTTATTTTATCAGCAAAATGCCTTATTATTATAAATATTATTCATTATGACCACATGGCCAGAAAATTAACCAACCGTATTACCAAAGTCGCTGCTTCCCAGACGATCGAAATTGATACCACTGCCAAAAAGCTAATTGCTTCCGGTACTAAAGTCTACAATTTCTCCTGTGGCGAGCCTGATTTTGCGGCGCCCGCTTTTGTGCGTCAGAGTTTGACCAAAGCTTTTGATCAAGGCAATACCAAGTATAGCGCCGCCATTGGCTATCCTTCACTGCGAAAGGAGATTGCTCGTAAGCTTAAGCAGGACAATGGTCTCAGCTATAGCATTAATAATATCGCTGTCACTAATGGCTGCAAGCAAGCTTTGTATAATACTTTCCGCACGATTCTCAATCGGGGCGATGAGGTAATTGTCTATTCGCCTTTTTGGGTGAGCTATACCGAGCAGATCAAACTAGCTGGCGGTCATCCGCGGATCGTTAAGACAGATAAAAATCTAGAACCGGATGTGAAGCGAACGCAGCAGGCAATTGGCCCTAAAACGCGCGCGGTGATTATTAATTCACCCAACAACCCGACCGGGGTGGTTTACTCTAAAGAGCGGCTCCAAGAGCTGGCTAAACTTTTTGCGCGGCACAATATTTACGTCATTACTGATGACGTTTATGAAAAACTTGTTTATGGCGACACGCAGTTTTATTCCATCGCCCAATTTATGAAAGCGGCCAAGAAGCGAGTAGTGGTTATCAATGGCGTTTCTAAAGCGTACGCGATGACGGGTTTTCGGGTGGGCTATGTAGCGGCGGACGAGGAAATTATTAACTTGATGAATCGCTTACAGAGCCATTCAACTGGCAATGTTTGCGGGGGGGCGCAGGTAGCAGCCGAGGAC
>JABMPQ010000043.1 GCA_013202585.1 Parcubacteria group bacterium
AGTTTTAGCATTGTTTTCTATGTTTATTTTTCGCTAAGAATACTCCACATTTTTTATATTATAGCATAAAAATACCGAAAAGGACAGAATAAATTTGCTCTATATTGTTTAACTCGGCATAATATAGTAAAATTCAGTTATTAAAACATTTAACTCAAAACCATGGCCTCAAAAAAGAAAACAGCTTGTTGCGTGATTGCCATCGTCGTCGCCGTGCTAATCGCAATGACCGCCGCCGGCATAGCTGGCTACTTCATCTACAAGTATTATAAAGGTTCGGATACTGGCGAGAGCAAGATCACCGTTAAGCTCTCCGACTCGCTGGAAAATTTTTCTAGCAACAAAGAATTTGATGACTATGCTAAGAAGCTAGAGAAGGATCAAGAGGAGTCTTGGGCAGCAAAGTTAAGTGAGAGTTTAGATACTGGCCTTGGCTTCGGACTTGGTGACACTGACAGCACTGTCCCGCAAAGTGCCGAGAAAAAATCGAGCGATGAAGGTGATTCTGAATCGATTACTAATGTACAAGAAACAGGAGTAGACGAAGGAGATATCGTCAAAACTTATAAAGATTATTTCGTCATTCTGCGCCGTGGTCGCATTTTTACTGTTAAAAACTCCGAAAGTGGCGATAACACTCTGAAAAAAGTTTCGCAGGTCAACGCTTACCCTAGTGGGTATACTGGAGGCACCTGGTACGACGAGATGCTAATTAAAGACGGTCTGGTTATGGTTATTGGCTACAGCTATAGCATGAGTGCAACTGAAGTCGGTTTATTCAATATCAGTTCTCAAGGACAGCTAAAACACGTCAACACTTACTTTATTGATTCCAACGACTATTATTCTTCACGCAACTATGCCAGCCGTCTAGTCGACGATAAGCTAATCTTCTATATGCCCTATTATCTTTTTAGCTGGAACTACGATGGTGGTGAGTCCAAGCGCGAAATGAAACTACCGCAAATCAAACAATGGCAACGAGGCGATGAAACATCCAATGGAAAAGATATCCTCAAGAAAACTGATATTTACAAGCCAGTTCAAGATATTACCAGCCCAACTTTGCATACCGTAGTCTCCTGCGATATAGCCAGTGGCGATCTTGACTGTTCGGCGAAAGCGATCCTCGGACCTTACTCGCGTAACTTCTACGTCTCGCCTAACGCTATTTACACTTGGGTATCCGATGTAAATTACAACAGCTACGATGAATCAGATAGCGAACGAGCAGATGAGCCTGGTTCCTTTGTCTACATGATGAAGATTGACGACATGTCCGCCCGCGCCCTCCGCGCTGATGGCACCCCGATCGATCAGTTCTCGTTTAAAGAACAGGATGATCACCTTAACGTCCTGGTTCGCGAATACAGCGCTGGTGACGCCATGTGGAATCCGGAAACGACTTCAGGCGAAATGGCTTTGTTCCGGGTACCACTTAATAAATTCTCTAATAAGCCGACCACTGCTGCTAAAGACTCCTATACTGCTCTCCCGGCACCAGAAGGTTACACTTTGCAGAATAGATATGTCGGTGACTATCTCCTCTATGGCGCCGGCAGCAGCTGGTACCAAGATAACACAGCCAAAAGCAAACTCTACGCTAAAAAATTCGCTAGCACAGAAGAGACTAAAACAGTCGAGTTGGCCCACAGTGTTGATCGGATAGATATTATTGGTGATGGTGCCATCGTGGTTGGTAGTGATTATACAGATGCTGGCAGCTATGATCTGAAATTCAGCTCGATTGAATTGAAACGTTCGTTGAGCGTCCAAAGCACTTACACTGTCCCCAGCGCTACTCAAGGTGAACTACGCAGCCACGGATTCTCCTACAAAGCGCAAAGTGGTGGTGTCGGCATTCTCGGCCTGCCAATCAGAAAACAAGGGCAGTCCTATGAACATCTCTTCAACGAATCAGCTGAGGTTCTGTTCTTGAAAGTCGACGCTGATAAGAACTTCTCTAAGCTGGGAGCTCTGCAAGCCAAGCCTTCCGATCGCATTGGCAGCAGCGTGGACGAAGTAGACAACTGCGAATATTCTTGCGTCGATTGGTATGGCAACTCGCGACCAATTTTCTACAAAGACCGGATCCTGGCTTTAATGGGCTATGAAATGGTCGAGGGTGAAATCAGTGGTGATAGCTTGACTGAAGCTAAACGACTTAATTTTGCACCGTAGCTTCGCCGTTTGGCAGCTGGGCATTGAAGCGCCAAGTCTGAAGCTTCATTCATGAGGTTTACAGCCCAAATTAATTTATCATAAATAAAAACAAAACCATGCCAAAACTAACCGGCGTCATCGCGGTCTTAGGGATTATCTCTTTATTCAGTCTCTCCCTAGTAGCCTCTCTGTCAACCGCTAAAACAGCCGAGGCCTCGTATGTCGAACCAGGCACAATAATCATCGACAGTGATTTATCAGAGTGGGAAGATATTCCAACTCTAATTGACGACGCTTTTAGTGTCACTCCTCAGACAATCTATTATTGGAACACTTCGCTCAACGACTGGACAACAACTAATCCCGGCTACGCTACCGAAATGGCCAATTTTGAAGAATGTTTAGATTTAAGGCTGTTGAAACTCGCTCATGATTCAGATGATCTTTATCTCATGTGGGAGAGGCGGGATGATTTTACTAATTATTACAGTGGCAGTGATAGCAGCAGCACCGCCAGAGAATTTTTTGTCTATTCTGACGAACGCCCTGTTCCGATAACAACTGATCATGATCTCGTTTTATCTTTCGATATGGATAGAGACGGAACGTATGATTATTATTTGGTCTTCACTATTTACTGGGAAAAAGGAGCTTGCGGTGATGGCTCTGACTGTGAAGGAGCTTATACAGTCGGCGCCAGGATTTATGCCGAGTCGGGCAGTGATGGAATTTACTCTGGCAAAGACATCGAAACTTTACTTAAAGAATACGAGAGCGTCGATTTTGAGGTGGGACCGACTGAGGGTTGTGATGGCTGTGTCCGCCAGGAAATCCGCACTAATCTGGGCGAAATGTTCTTTAATATGGATATCGAGTGGAACGACTCCGTCAAAGTAAGATACGAGGCTCACTCTGATTTAGTTGATACTACTCCGCCAGCTGATTACACTTTCGATCGGGGACCAGTTGTTCCGGCAATAATTACTGGCGCTGGTCCGACCGGCAGCCCTCACATCCGCGCTTTCGATAGTAGTGGCCAAGTGGAAGCTTACCCTAGTCAATTATTTGCCTACGGTGAAGATTATCGCGGGGGCGCGCGCGTAGCTACCGGTGACATCGACGCTGACGGAATAGACGAAATAATCACGGGAACAGGCGAAAACGGTGGTCCCCACTTGCGGGTTTTTGAGAAATACGGAACCCAGCGCGGAATTGAATTTTTTCCTTTTCATCCAGACTTCCGCGGGGGAATGGATGTAGCTTCCGGTGACTTTGATGGCGATGGTAAAGAAGATATTGCCGTTTCTCAGTTTTCTGACGGCCAAGCTTGGGTGAAGGTTTATCGTTATAACACGCAGAGAGAGATTTTGTTTGAAGCTAATGTCTTTGACAATGCTAAAAGCGGAGCGACGGTCGCGATGGGAGATGTTGATCTCGATGGTATCGATGAGCTAATCGTGGGAGCTGGTACAGGTGGTGGCCCTTTGGTACGTGTTTATGATTATAGGGTTAGTGATAAAGCTGGGACTCTCAAGCCCATCCAGTTCTTTGCTTTTAATCAAACTACTAGAACCGGCGTCGATGTCACGGCTGGTGATACAGACGGCGACGGCAAGGCTGAGATAGCTGTTTCCCAGCTCAAGAATGGCCAAGCCTGGATAAAAGTTTATCGCTACAATGATAATAAAACAGTCCTCGGTACTTGGAACGCTTATGGCGCTCCGGAAGTTGGGGCTAACGTTGACATGATTGACTTGAACGGCGACGGCCTGATGGAAATTCTAACCGGCGCCGGAGATGGTGGTGGTCCGCAAGTGAGAGGGTTTGAAGCTGATGGAACTTCGGTAGCTAGTATCAATAATTTCTTCGCTTACCACGCTAATTTTCGTGGTGGGGTTGATGTGGCCGGAGGTAATTTCTAGCCCAATCAAAAAACTTTGCGTAAAAATGTAACTGTAATCGAATTCGACATTTCAACTAAGCCAGTTTGGCCTCGGTTTTGTATTTTATGTCTCAAGCCAACCACGGCAAAGGGCTTGGCAGTGGCCGGAATAGAAGGAAACGTTCCTCATTGTAACGATTGCCATGTTAAGATTACTCGCTTCGATAAATGGCAAGATAGTATCTTTACTCCCGCTGCGATCACCGCATTTATTATTGGGCTCGCATTTATAGTAGCGGGTGTCATTCAAGAAGGAGGTATCGGGGATTCTGCCTTTGCTTTCATTACGGGAGTGATTATTGCCATCTTTGTCCTCTTTATATTAGTTTATGCCCTATTTTACCTGGCACTGATGCCTTTTCGATTAATCTTTCGTTCTAGGCTGGCTAAACCAGGCGTTAAAGTACTGAAGGGCAAAAAGTCGGGCGTGATAGCCTTGAAATTTTCCAACCGAAACTATGCTGATAAGTTTCAGGTAATGAATGGGTTGATGAGTCAGCCAGAGATTAAAAGCTGGCTAATCGATTAATCTAAAAAAAGAGATCCCCATGACGGGGTCTCTTTTTGGTAGACAAATTTTGATGGCTGATTAATACCTACTCCAAGCCGTAGTTAACGCCGAACGAGAAGAATAAATATTGGTTTTTTTATCTTCAGACAATACAAGTGTCCACTGCGTATTAAATCTCCAAAAGCCGCTGCCTCTTAAGGGTGGGTTATCCGAAGTAATAATCAAGGTGTCTTTATCAGCAAATGCTTCAACCCAGCCATCCTGATAAGAAGCCAGGTTTTTAAAATCTTGGCAACTTATAACATTCACCCCGGATTTAGAAGGATCTTCAATATCATAAGCAACCATACCGCCGTTGGCTGGATTAAAAGTCAAATCTTGGGCGGCTGAATCAAGGCTCGCAACTTCATATGAATTACCGCTCTCTCCAGCCTCAAGTAGATAAACTCCTTTATTTTTTACCGCATAAAGTATATGGGTATCGCCGACCCAAACCGGGTAAATACCGCCAGTAATTTTACTTATTTGTTTTTTAGTGGAAAGATCAAACACTTTTAACTCCGCCAAATCTTCCCCGGCACCACGGCCGGTCAGATAAGCATAATTACCTTTCGGCGAAATCGATAACTTTATACTGCTTCTGGAGGCTTCTTCTTTGTTAAACCACGAGGAACCAAGTTCTGATAAAATCTCTTCCGTTCCATCAGCGGTGTTTTTATATTTCAAATAAGTTTGGGCTTCTTTGTCAATTTCATTATATAAAAGCAAAAATTCTTTTTCGTTGATGAAAGAAACATCAAGTATATTTATATTTTCCTTCTGGTAAATTACTGAATTTCTTGAAAAACTTGCCTTATCAGCCGGGTCTGGCTCGTCAATTACTACCTGTTTGGTTACTTCCTGACCTGAAGATTCTTGGCCGATCCCCATATCAAAAAAACCAATCTTGGATATATTATCCTGATTTATGGTTGCATATCCCATCACACTGGGATCAAATAGATCCATATCCACCAGTTTTTCTGAAATTTCTCCAGGTGCGGTAAATCCCATTCCAGGAATTTCAGGCGCCAAACGATAATAAATATTTCTATCATCCCCGGCGTTCTCCCAAACTACAATTCCGGTGCTACTTGTCCATTCCGGATAGTCCTCAGCAGCTGTTTTGCATACGGTTTTAAGAAGTTCATTCCCTCCAGAAAACGTTGATTTATCTTCAACTTTTTCTTCACCAAACTGTTCTGTCTCATTAAACCCAGATTTATATTTTTTGTATCCTATAAATATTATAAACATCAAAACTAGTACGCCCATTAACACTATAATCGGAATTAATACTATTTTTACTTTCATAATGCTACAAATTAATATAACAAAAACCTTACAGCGGGGGAGCTTTTATTATATGTTCTGATTGAAAATAGAATATAACAACTAAAATCTCAACAAAGCTATGAGTACTATGACCATAAACAAGAGAAGAGACAAAGCAAAAATAAACTTTACTATATTCGCGAAACTGCCAAAGAAAACGCGACGGCTGTCGTCGTTTTTTTTCTTATCAAACCAAATAGTACAAACACGTTTCAACTTATCACTCACCAGAAAACCATGCGCTAAAGTAGATACTAAAAAACCAACAGCAAAACCCCAAAACAATTGGTATTGCATTATATTTTTAATGGTGAAGCTCGTGCTTCTAGCAATAGCTTCTATTCCAAAAAAGAAGTTCTCCATGCTATGATGATAATATGAATAGTAATTTTGTTCTATACCTTATCAAAACTGCGAAATTAGTTCTAATTTTTGCTTTAAGCGTTCTTTTTGTCCGCTCTTTCATTGTGAGTCCAGGAAGAATAAATGACCGCTCGATGGAACCAACTTATTATGATAAAGATATTTTTTTATCAAATAAATTCATCTTGCTGTTCAAACAACCGCAGCGAGGACAAATTGTGCGATATTATGATGAGAATTCCCAGAAATTTTGTCTTAAGCGTATTATTGGCCTACCGGGCGAAAAAATATCCATTCATCAAAACAAGGTTTTTATCATCAAAAACAGTGGAGAAGAAATAGAATTAACAGAGCCTTATTTGAAAGATCACATAGTTACTAGTTCAGAAACAGGCGCGGCCGAAATATACGAGACAATTCCTGAGCACGAATATTTTGTTTTAGGAGATAATAGACCAGCCAGTACCGATTCAAGACACTTTGACCCCGTCCATCGCTCTTATATTACCGGCACGGCAACCAAAATTTATTCAACTAAACAATAAATTTTACTTCTTGTCACCATGTATTTTCTTCTTCCTCTTCTTAACCACTAAAAATATAGCCAAAGAAAACACTACTATCAAAAACAGGGCTAAAACCATTTTAACTTCTACTCGGTTAATCAATTCATAATGTTGATTACTTGGTGTAACTACCGTAAAAATTATTTTAGGTCCTAAACAAAAATTGATTCCTACTCCCTGAGATTCTTGTTCTTCTGGAGGAACAAGGCAAAAACGCAATATATTTTCCTGCTCACCCAAGTTGGCTTGAGTGGCATCTATAGAAAAATGATATTCAGTCTCCTGCGCGCCATCTGGTAAAATCAACTCTTCCTCCAATAAATCAATATAAGGAGAATCTTCATCGAGACGGACTGTGAATTTAGCTTCCCCGTCCGTAAAAGAACGATTTAAAATAAATTTTTGCTCTGTTCTACTGCCCTGCTCAACTTCGACAATAAGTTTAGATGGTGAAACTCCAATAGCTCCTTCACTTAAAACAGGTTTATTAATTAAAATAAGCAAGACAAAAACAGCCAAAACCGTCAAAGTTTTTGTGTTCATAAACCTTTTGTTTAGATGATTATCAGTAATCATAAGCAGTTATAGTATTAGTACCGGTGCAGGTGCTTAACACGCCCGTAGCCGGAATTTCAATAGACCAATATAATATCTTAGTAAGTTCGGCTTCGTCATTAGTTCGATAGCCAACATTTAAATTAGTGACTACAGCTGAACCAGTAAGATCTGTACCGCTATCATGGTCAACATCAGTTAAAGACCATTCTTGATTACCAACTGGAATAGAACCAATACCAGTACAAGTCATGGCTATACCGGAAACCTCAACATCAGTTTCATCATTACCTTTTTGAGTAATAGTCATGTGTTGGTTATCAGCGGCAGTATTGGAAAAGCCTAAGGCATGTGTATCATAAGCAATACTAGTTGGAATATTAAGTGATAATACCGTGTTCATTTCAATATCAGCATGAGTAGTATGGGTAGCACTAGCTGTCTCCTGATCAATCACTTTAACATAAACTTTCCAAACTTCATCTGGATACGCGCCTCCCGCGGTTGTCGCGTCAACCCAGTATTCTAAACTAATAGCGCAATCATAATCTTTGTGAGTATCATCATTGGCTGATAAGGTACAAGTTGCTATTTCAGCTACTTTATAACAGTCATTGTCATCCGCTGTACACCCACTTCCACTTCCATCTGAAGCATTCTCACGATAAAATACCGCTTCAACAGTAGCAATAGTATCAGCTCCATCAGTATCACCCACTACTCCATTAATATAAATGTCTTTTCCTGATCCGCCTATAATAGTAATGCCGGTTATATTAAAATCATCATTTTTTTCAAGGCTTGTATCTGACACATAAACAGAGTCTACAGTAGGGGTAGTATTGACATCATTAATAGTAACCACTACCTGATCAGTGTCTTCGTCCGTATTTACAGTGAGCCGTATAGTAGTGGAACTGCCTCCCCCCGGTACTTGGGGAGCTTCAAAACTGGCATTAGCTGAAGTAGGATCAATAATAGTCACTTCTTCTCCCGCTATTCTTTCCCACAGATAAGTAACAGTATCACCACTATTAGGATCATAGCTTGCGGTACCCACCAAATTAGCTGTATCTCCTTCGTCAACTGAAGTATCTGAACCAGTTGTTGAAGCGACCGCGTTAATATCAGGAATAGTATATTCAGTTGAAAATTCTGAAGTGCTATTGGTTGAGTTTGTAACGGTGGCTACTATTTTTTTGCCTACTTCCGTATAGCTGCTAGTGATATTAGTACTCCAATTGCCATCAGTTGAGTTTGTGCTAGTAATATAGGTTTTTCCTTCACCGGAGCCGTCTGATTCAAATAATTCCACGGTTACACCGGAAGCATCTACCGGGCAAGTGCCAGATAAAGTGATCGTAGCCGCGACTCCACCTTCGGCGGAACCGGTAATAGCTGGCACGGAAATACCTTCATTAGATCCGCCATCTAGTTTTATGCCTATGTCTTGATTTGAAAACGTGGAGTTACGCGTAATCTTATTATAATCCGCGCCAGCAGTATTAATATATATGCCATGTTCACTAGCCGCGTTGCCGTTATAAGCTATAATATTGGCTTCTTCGGTTACAGTGACGCCACCGATAGTGTTACTGGAGGACGTACCGGTTATATGTATTCCATACCGGCCATTCCCTATATCAGTTGTCCCGTCTGTTCCTGTTCCGATATAATTGCCGGCCGCAACGTTATTATCTGTCCCCGCGCCATTTATAACGATGCCATCATAGGTGTTACCAGAAATAACATTGCGCTCAGCGCTATCAGCGGTGCCATCACCGTCGGTGCCGATAGTATTAGAGGAGGCACCACCAAAGATATATACGCCGTAGAACCCGTTCGCCACGGCGCTTGTCCCAGCCGCGTTGAGACCAATGTAGTTTCCGGCCACAACGTTATTACTTGTCCCCGTGTTAAGTATATAGACGCCGTATTGGGTATTACCAGAAATAATATTGCGCTCAGCGCTATCAGCCGTGCCATCACCGTCGGTGCCGATAGTGTTAGAGGAGGCGATTATACATATTCCATACCGGCCATTCCCTATATCAGTTGTCCCGTCTGCCCCTGTTCCGATATAGTTACCGGCTACAACGTTACTGTTTGATCCTGTACCAACTATGACACCATCATAAGTATTACCAGAAATAACATTACGCTCAGCACTATCAGCGGTGCCATCACTGTCGGTGCCGATAGTATTGGAGGAGGGACCAGAAAAGATAGCCACGCCATGGTGCCCGTTCGCCACGGCGCTTGTCCCAGCCGCGTTGAGACCAATGTAGTTTCCGGCCACAACGTTATTACTTGTCCCCGTGTTAAGTATATAGACGCCATACACACTGTTGCCAGAAATAACATTGCGCTCAGCACTATCAGCGGTGCCATCACCGTCGGTGCCGATAGTGTTAGAGGAGGCGCCGGCAGTGGTATATACGCCATGTTGCCCGTTCGCCACGGCGCTTGTCCCAGCCGCGTTGAGACCAATGTAGTTTCCAGCCACAACGTTATTACTTGTCCCCGTGTGAACTATATAGACGCCGTATCTGGTATTGCCAGAAATAACATTGCGCTCAGCACTATCAGCGGTGCCATCACCGTCGGTGCCGATAATATTGTTATCAGCACTGACACTAATCACCACGCCATCATTGTTCGCGACCGCGGCATCGCCAGCAGCGTTTGTCCCGCTATAGCAATTTTGGATCTCGTTAGCATCTCCAGCGTCGGTATGAATATAGAACCCGACATTGCAATTCTGAACCACCAGCCCCTCGATGATATTGGAACTGGTTGTGATATCGAAGCAGTTAACTCCACTTGTCCCGGTGCCATTGACCACCACGTCATGACTGACTCCACCGTCTATAATCAGACCGCCATTGGTTATTGTTAAAGCGGCCGCGATATTAATGGTTCCAGAAACAGAAAAGTCAATAGTATTATTACCACCTAGAGCATTAGATTCTTCGATAGCCGCGCGTAAAGTACATACTGCTCCCGCAGTAGCGCAAGTACCGTTCCCAGCATCAGCGTCGCTAGCATCTCCTAAGTCATCTACAGTAAAAGTAGTATCAGCATAAACTGGTTGAATTTTTGCAATATTAAGTACAATAGCAGTCAAAAGAAGGCCCGTTACTGCTATCGTAGATAACGCGAAAACAAATAGCCTCTTTTTGAATAAATGACTCGTTAGCATTGATTATATTATACCATAATATTCTATTTTAGCATATCCCTTTGTTTTGGGCATCCACCATCAAATGGAACAAGAGGTATAATACGGGTAGTAATAAATAATCTCTTGTCCTATGATCGC
>JABMPQ010000044.1 GCA_013202585.1 Parcubacteria group bacterium
ATT
Organism: Parcubacteria group bacterium; assembly: GCA_013202585.1. GTDB lineage: Bacteria > Patescibacteriota > JABMPQ01 > JABMPQ01 > JABMPQ01 > JABMPQ01. The sequence goes on from JABMPQ010000044.1 coordinate 4, forward strand.
CTTCCTTTACCCGTTCGAAGATCAGCACATTAGCATCAACAGCCATACCAATTGATAAAATAAAGCCGGCAATACCAGCCAGAGTAAGCGTCACTGGTATTAATTTAAATAAAGCTAACACCATTAGCGCATAAAAACCGAGGGCTAAAACCGCCAAAACACCTGGTAGGCGGTAGTAGATAATCATGAATAAACAAACCAGGGCGAGACCAATGAGGCCGGCGAGAAAGCTTTTTTCTACTGATGATTTTCCCAGAGTGGCTCCAATTGTATTTTGCGAAAGCAGCTCAATCGGCACTGGCAGGGCACCGGCGTTCAGTCGCATCGCTAGCTCTTTAGCTTCATCAAGAGTAAATTGACCGGTGATAATCGCGCTGCCATCGCGAATTGGTTCATTTACAGTAGGGGCGGAAATGACAGCTCCATCTAAAAAGATAGCAATCGGTTTGCCTACATTTTTCTCAGTAATTTCGGCAAATAATTTTTTTCCTTCATCATTAAATTCCAGACTAATGGTTGGCTGATTAGTTTGTTGATCAAATTGCAGTTGAGCTTTATTAAGATGCTGACCGGTGAGCTTAGTCATTCTAAAGCCCAGCGCCTGCTCTTGCTGTTGTTGTAATAACTGCGATAACGCGTCCATATCAACCGGGTTACCCTCTTCATCAACAATCTGACTATCGTCTCCCTCTCCCTCTATTTTTAGCTTGCTAGTATCGATTACATTTTCGGGAGTAACAGTGTCAGTTGTTTCGCTTGTTGTCTCTGGAGCAGCTGCTTCTCCCCCAGCTTCGTTATCTCCTTCTTCGGTATTGGGTGGAATTATCTCTTCAATCGTGGTACTAGCTTCTTCGGCGGCCGGAGCTTCTATTTGTTCCCGAAAATCCAAAGAGGGTGTTTCACCAATAGCGGCAATCGCTTGGCTGATATCGGTTACCCCGGCTAATTCAACCACCAATCGATGTTGCCCGCCCGCCCGCACTGTTTGCACCACGGGTTCGGAGACTCCTAAAGCATTTACTCGTCGCTCTATAACATCACGCACTCCTTCCATCGAACTATCGTAATCTTCGGGAGCAATATTGGAAAGATCAGCTTGGTAAATCAAATGAGCTCCGCCTTGCAAATCTAAACCAAGGTGAACCTTTAGTTCCTTTTCATAAGGGATTCTGATGGAATTTAGATCTATATTCGGACCTTTGGGCCAATCTACTAGGCCAGCCAGCCCTGCTAATACTAATATTCCGAGAAATGTTAGCCAAATTTTACCGCGTACGGACATGAATTTTTATTGATATATACCGGAGCAACTATCTTTATTTACTGCCTCACATAAACCGCATCTCCCACATTCGCCCAATTATACAACCAAGCGGCATTAGGGAGAGAAATATTAACACAACCATGACTCATGACATGACCAAAGTTATTGTGCCAGTAGGCGCCATGCAAAGCATAGCCACCGTTAAAATACATTGTGTGGGGAACATCTTTAATATCATAATTATCAGGATGATCGGGGCCATAATCCCATTCCATATCATCTCTAATCAATTTAGTACGCACACTGAAATCACCAACTGGCGTGGAATATTTTGCTACCCCGGTGGAAACGGCAAATTCGTTTTTCTTGCGACCACCTTTGTAAGCTACTAATTTCTGTTCGGAAATATCTACTTCAATGTATTTATAGATTCCTTTGCGACCTTCCCAGACCCGTCGGCTTGGTATCGCTACAATCTCAGTAGCACTACTATTATCGATATTACCAATCGCTACTTTTACTCCCCCCCGGAAATCCTGTTCGTAAGGCACAATTTCTAGTGTTTTAGGATAGCCGTGAGCCTCAAAAGTTCTGATATGGGGACCATTACCGTTAGAACCGACAATTATTTCATCCTCACCATCACGATCGATGTCACCCGCCGTTACGTTAGCTCCTTCGCGGTGACCATCGGGGAAAGCGAGAAAATCTCCCAAAACCCGCTTAGAGATGTCAGATTTATATACTTTAACTTGGCCGGTGCCAAAAGTATTTTTGGATACTATAATTTCAGCTTCATCACCACCATCAACATTGCCGACGGCTACGTCAACTCCACCTTTGAAATCGCTTTCAAAAGGAAATAAACTAATACCAGTGAAGCCGCCAACAGCGTTAAAAGATCTGATATGAGCGGTAGAATCAATACCGGTGCCAGTAATGATATCATCCCAACCGTCACCGTTAATATCACCAGCGGCTACATGCACACCGCCGCGAAATCCTGGGTCGTAAGCGAGAAATTCGCCGATGATTGTTCTGGCAGCATCAGCTTTATAAACTTTGACCCAAGCTTGGCCGTCACTGGCCTGAGAAACAATAACTTCATCTTTGCCATCATCATTAACATCGCCAGCCGCCACATCTACCCCGCCGCGAAAATCAGGATGAAAGGGGAAAAAATCAAAACCAGTCGGCTGTCCAAGCTGGTTAAAGATTTTGACATGCGGACCACCACCGCGACCAGCGCCGACTAGGATTTCTTCTGTGCCATCGCCATCAAAATCGCCGATCGCTACATTACCACCACCGCGGAAGCCGGCGTCATAAGCCAGAAATGTTTTATCGAGATGTTTATTATCAGTGTTGTAAATTTTGACTTCTGGGGCGCGGCCCTCGGAGGCAGAAACTTCGCTAGTAGTAATAAAAACACCGACCGCAACCACTAAAGCAGCTATTATTAAAACCGGCAAAAGCTTGTAATTTAGCATTTTTTTGATTTTTTTAATAAAGATTAAAAATCTTTGTTTACTCGTTCGCTCGTCCCGATCAGATCGGGATCTCACTCACTTCGCAAATAAAAAATATTTGCTTTAAATATAGCAAATATGCAGAAAAGTACCAATATGTTATTGATTGCTAGCCAATTTTCGCGTACAGCTCTTAAAACATTGACGTCCAGTCAGTAAAATGTTACACAGATACGAACACTTCTTTGAGAAGTGCATTCAGATGACAACAACTGCTAGCAGGAGGGTACAATGTCCTTTCACACGATCGATTTGAATGACCTGGAGTGGTTTCTTGAACTCTACCTCGTCTCCTCTGACGAGCAGAATGTGGCGATCACGGCACTGGTGGACGTTACTATCGAAGGGGATGATGAGACTTCCGTCGCCGCAGTTGCCGTCAGATTGTTCTCTGACAACGATGGCCTGGAGGTTTTCTGTGGAGTTGATCTGGATAAGGAGACAGCTCAAAAGCTGGTCGAGGCTTTCGTTGAAGTTCACCAGACAGACAACCAAGAGCTCGGCGCCTTCGCTGCCAGACTGATCAGATTCTGCAACACCAATGGCCACGGGGAGCAGCTCGATTGGGGCAGCTTCATTCTCACCGCTATACTGGACAACGATCCTTCGACAGAAGATCTGAAGTTCGTGCTGGAGGCTGGCGATGCTGCTGGTTTTAGTGAGATCGTCGGCAACGCCGAAACGGCTCTCCAGGCACACGACGCCTGATTGTCGCCAAGACGATCATGAAAAAGCACCTTTTAGGATACGTCACTGCGTGTCCTCTTTTTTTACGATTTTTACTTAATTGTTAATAAAAAAAGCTGAGTACTAAGTCTCAGCTTGATTCGCAGGTCAAAATCCCGCAAGTGATCGATAAAAAAACGGGTGAAACTATACCAGATTAGAAAAAGGCTGAAAATTATTCCTGGCATTTTTATCTTCTTGCGCAGTGACCAGATGACATAGTTAATGATTATTCTAGCAGTTAATATAGCAGAAATAAGGGATGAATTCAAACACATTGACACTCTGAATCAATTTGGTAACATGAATTGACTGTAATGACAGATAGCACCTAACAGTGCAATGGAGGTATAAATGCAGGGAGAATATACACGGCAAGCAATCGATCTGGTGAAAAAAGAAGTCTCTGCTGTATCGGACTTTGATGGCAGAGCGGTTCTCCTTTTTTCTGGGGGAAGGGACAGCAGCGCAGTGGCAGCTGCTTACTGCAACGCGTTCCCTCAAGGCCAGCTTCACCTACTACTTATAGATAACGGGCTTCTGAGCAGGCTGGATTCGACCAAAAGGCAGGCAAATCTACTTGGAGACCTTTTTCCTAAGGCTGACCTGATTTTCGAGATGGAAAGGGTTAGCCAGCTAATGCGCCAAGTGGGAATGCAAGAGATAGAAGCGGATTTTACCCAGCGTAACTTTTCCACTTTGTTGATTTGCCTGGCATGTAAGCTAATCATGAACATTTCTGCTATCAGATATGCCCAAGAGCTGGAAATCAAAGTAGTCTTGGATGGCTATGCTGATCGACAGAAACATTATCCAGAGCAAACCGAAGAGTTCATGAGGCACGTTCGCCAGGTATATCAAGAGGCTGGGTTGGTTTATCTTTCTCCTCTCTACCATCTGCTCAAGGATAAGGATATTGTCAATCAAGTACTGGAGGAACTGGGAGTCTATATTCAAAAGCAAGAGCCAATTTGCATGTGGGCTGATTCTTTCTCGACCGCTAAGCCTGAAGAGATAGAAACATACACTCAAAGAGCTCTAGAGAGAATTCGGCGAATCAACTCCACCATTCGTCACTAGGGGTATAGCAGAAGCAAGTCGGTATTGAATTTGCTACTCATACCCCCATTTTTTAAAAATCCCCTTGTAAAATAATCCTACATGAACAAAGAAGAAAAAAGGATCAAATATGTAATAAGTGCTTGTCTTCTAGGAATCCCCTGCCGCTGGAACAAAAAGCCTAAAGTAGATAAAAAAGCTCTAAACATTTTTCTGCGAGGGAAAGCCATACCTTTATGTCCGGAACTGCTGGCTGGTCTTCCAACTCCTCGGCCTGCTTGTGAGATTATAGGTGGTGATGGAAAATCTGTCTTAAGCGGTGAAGCTAAAGTAAAAGATCAAAAAAGGAATGATTATAGCAAAACTTTTATTATTGGAGCAGAGAAAGCATTAAACATTGTGAAAAAGATGGGTATAAAGGAAGCTATCTTAAAATCGGGAAGTCCCTCCTGTGGAGCTTTTTACATATACTCCGGAGACTTTTCTGGAAAAAAGAAGAAAGGGATTGGAGTTTTCACTGCCCTTTTAAAAAAAGAAGGAATCAAGACAGTCGAGGTGTAAGCAACCTTCTAATTTAAGTGGAGGATAGACATGAAGAGAAGTAAAAGGTTCGTCTTTGTCCCTTTTTGTTTACTCTGTCAGGGAGTACGTGCAACTGGGATTGTTAGACACTACCCTGCCGTGGTGGAGCCTGTAGTTAGCTTACTGACTAAGTTGAACATCAATATCGTACAAATGCCATGCCCAGAGTTAATCTTCGACAGCTTTCACCGTAAGCCTTGTCAGAAACCCAAGTACGATAACCCCCAGAACCGAGCTGTTTACGCTAAACTGGCTAAAGAAGTGGTTGATCGCATGGCTGAGCTTCAGCAAAATGGTTGTTCCGTAGAAGCAATCTTAGGGATTGACTTCTCACCATCCTGTGCGGTAAATCTCTTAACTGGTAAATATCCACGGCGACGGGTTAAAGGCAAAGGCATTTTTATAGAAGAGCTGGAAAGGGAGCTTCACAGGCTTCAGGTAAAACCGTCAATGGTAGGAGTGGAGCTCTACCAAATAAAGAGAACGCTCAAAAGGCTCAGAGAAGTTCTCGAAAGGAGCAAACAGTTATGTCTTCCCGCCGATTCGACCTAGAGAAATACAAAGCTTGGTTGTCTAGTGCTGATCCCCATCAAAGAGCGATTGCTCTAAATGTGATCTGGCATACTTCTACCAGAGGCGACGAGATCGACAAAAAAGTAGCCCGCGTCTTGAGAACAGATAATGAGGTAAGCATACGCCGAGACGCTGCACGTGCTCTGGTGAGTTGGCAAGATTCAAGGTTCAGGGATGCTTTTATTGAAGCTCTAGACGACGAGGATTGGCTTGTCCGAGGAGAGGCGTTACTTGGCTTGAAAGCAATCGATCCTGAGTTCAAGAAAATTCCGAGAGTTGTTAGTCTCGTCAAAGGAGAAACTCATCCCTACTGCCGCTGGTGTGCCGATATCATGTAGGGAGAAGCGTTCTTTACGGTCAGTCAAAAACAACAATCCACCCTAACTTAACGTCACAAAAAGAATAGGGTGGTTTTTTATTAAGATCCCTTATCTTTATAACCAATTTCTTTTAATCGAGTTCTCGCAATCAGTAACCACACTCCCATTACCAAAATCACCACCGACAAATACTGCGACCCCGTCAGACCATAGATCCGCAGATCAAAATCTCGTAGGTGGTCAATAAAAAAGCGAGTAATACTATACCAGATCAAAAATAGAGAAAAAATCACTCCTGGCATTTTTATCTTTTTCCGCAGCGGCCAGATGACGAGGAAAAATATTAGGCCGACTAGACTAGAATACATGGCGGTATTATGTCGGATCTCGCCAAAGTAAGTGACGCCAGTAATAAAGTCTGTCACTTTGCCCATATGATCCCCTATCAGGTAGCAGCCAATGCGGCCGACAAAAATGCCGGCTGCCATTGAGATAGCCGTGATATCAGCTATTCGCCAGAAAGAGAGCTTGTGTTTGCGGATATAATAATAAATAGCCGCCGCGGCCAGAGCAAAACCGCCGTAAAAGATCGCTCCCCCTTCCCAGAGCTTGAAAATATCAACGAGGTTCTGACTATAATGGCTCCAGTGAATGATTATATATAAAAGCCGGCCACCGAGCAGACCAAAAATAATACCCAGCAGCATGATATTATACATATGATCAGGTTTGATCTGATGACGCTTGGTCTCGACAATACCCACCAATAGCGCCACCAAAAAGCCCAAGGCGACCATTAGGCCCCAGGTCTTGATGCTAATTGGTCCGAGAGGGATCTCGTGAATTGGATGGTATGGGATCATATGTTTGATACTGAGTATAACACAAAAAATATTTTAATACCTGAATCCGGAAACCCCTCCTTCTCCCTTTAAATAAAACAAAGAGAGCGATATAATTAAGGGTATTATCAACTAACCTTAAGACTATGCTCTCTTTGCAAGCACACCATATCATAGGTCTGTATGTGTG
>JABMPQ010000045.1 GCA_013202585.1 Parcubacteria group bacterium
AGGATGGTCAAGAAGGTTCTTGACGGTGAGGCCAGGATTACGCTGGTCGGGGAAGAGGAGCCGGTTGAGAGCAAGCCGCCCAAGGACGCCCCGCCGCCGATCCAGCTCATCGCCGACCTCGACGCCGACCCCTTCTTGCCCAAGGGCTGGAAGGGTGTGGAAGAGCATCGGAAGGGTGGCCAGTTCGAGTACGACGACCCCGCCAAGGTCGCTCTCTACCTTAGCGAGCGCCAGAAGGGCGGCGTCATCAAGGGTCACGACCTCCGCCAGGAGTTGCAGAACCGGCCGGTCTTCAACGCCAACCTCCTCGACTGGTACCTGAAGCACCCCGAGCACATCCCCGAGGAGTGGAAGGGTAAAGCAGTCTTCTTCTGGGGTACCATCTACCGCGACTCCGGCGGCCGCCTCGTTGTCCGCTACCTCGTCTGGTACGGTGATCAGTGGCGCTGGTTCTGCGACTGGCTCGACCATGGCTTCGACGACAACTACCCGGCTGCTGTCCCCGCAAGCGCTTAGTCCTTGGATCTTGAGTTCTTTGGTCTTTGTTCTCTGCCCTTTGAACTCTGCTCTTGGATTTTGAACATTCAACCCGCGTTGGTTTAACCGACTAGCGCGGGTCTTTTTTTTATGTATACTAAAAAAGGTACTAGGTGAATATGCGGGCGACCATGCCTGCCTGCCGGTAGGCAGGGTTTCCCGCTACCGAATCCAGCATCCATACAACCCAGAATATCTCCGACTAAGGTTTGGGATAGCGTGGTGTATGTAAGCTCGTAAAAAATGAAGATGCTTGGTGTAGTGTGCTAGGGTATTATATAGATACCAAATACGATTCAACCCTGAGAGTATTCAAAGGGTGGTGGCAGAGAAGGCACGCTACATGTAACCGCAACTCCAACGGCAACCTCGTTGTCCGCTACCTCATCTGGAACGGTGATCAGTGGAACTGGAACTACAACTGGCTCGACAATGACTTCAACGACAACAACCCGGCTGCTGTCCCCGCAACCAGCTTCATTTCTCCCCCGCATAGCGAGGGAGTTTTATCAGACAAAAAATATCAGCCTCAACTGGGATTAGTCTTCTTCTGTAGCTGTCCTCTCCAACCACCGACCATCCGACCAATTTCTTCAATCTTATACGAGAGAGCCACATATTTTTTGTTGTCTAGAGATTTTGTTTCCCAAAGAATCAGCAGAAATATCTTGAGTGTATCTACTTTTCTTATGGCCAAATGCACATAGGGTAGTTTCTCATTTCTCGGTAGGAAGGCAGCCGTGGCCAGTGCCTCGATAATTTCCACAAATAAAGTGTCAATTCTCTGACCAAGAGTATAGCGGTGATTTTTTGGTATGGTTTGGTAATATTGAAACCAAAGTAAATAAGCCCCTTTTGTCTTTTGCAACAATGGCAGAAGTCGGGGGGGGGGTAAAGTTAGAAGAATGAGTAGAATTAAATTTATTCATAGTTACCAGTATATCATATCTTTTGATAATCTACTGGGAGCCTGGGGTGAATTTGTCAAAGGCAAGCGGTCACGCCGGGATGTACAAGAATTTGAATTGGATTTAATGAATAACATCATCTCACTTCAAAGAAGCCTGACGGATAAAACCTATCGGCATTCGGGCTATGAGTCTTTTAATATCTGTGATCCGAAACCGAGGAATATTCACAAGGCGATTGTTCGCGACAGGTTATTACACCATGCACTTTATCGTACTCTCTACCCATTTTTCGCGAGAACATTTTTCGCTGATTCCCATTCATGTCAATTAGGGAAGGGAACACATAAGGTCATGAACAGGTTACGGACTTTTATGTATAAAGTGTCAGAAAATCATACTAAGACGGCTTGGGCGCTCAAAGGCGATATTAGAAAATTCTTTCCTTCTATTGATCAGAGTATTCTTTTGAAAATTATCGCGGATTATATTCCAGACAAAGATATTCGTTGGCTTATTTATCAAGTTGTTAACAGTTTCCATTCGGGCGAAGAAGGAGTCGGTCTTCCGCTAGGCAATCTCACCTCGCAGCTTTTTGTTAATGTTTACATGAACGTTTTTGACCAGTTTGTGAAGCATAAACTCAAGGCTAAATATTATATTCGCTACGCTGATGATTTTGTTATTTTATCCCCAGACAGAAAATGGCTGCTGGAAATCATTCCGGAAATCAGAGATTTTCTTTGGGAAAAATTACACCTTGAGCTACATCCTAATAAATTGTTTTTACAGACGGTAGCTTCGGGACTAGACTTTCTTGGCTGGGTGCATTTTCCGGATCATCGGGTGTTGCGGACTGCTGCCAAGAAGAGGATGTTTCGTACGATAGAAGAGAAGAGTGGAAAATCAGAAACTGTCCAATCTTATTTAGGACTGATAAGTCATGGCAATGCGATGAAGTTGAGGAGAAAGATCGAGGAAGGATGGTATTGTAGCTAGTTTATAGGAAAAGAGAGGCATGGATATTAAGCAACAAAGCGCTTTATCAGTCAAATAGAACACGGTAGATAATACCCCATATACTGTCCCATTTGTACCATTTAACCCCCGACCGAGGTGCCTCGGCATAGAGGATTGCAAAAGTCCCAGAGAAGCCCTACAATACCCTATATAATCTGGTACTAGACCGAGGATGCCAGTAGATAATATTAAGGCTTGTTTAAGCCTTTTTTTGATGGGGGAGAGTGAAGTATTGGAATATATGAAAAATTCTTCCTTTTAGTGCAAATTGTTATTCCGGGGTATGTTAACATTAGGTCGTAAAAATGATCTAAGACAACTCTTTGATAATATCTTGAATCAACGTATCATCGGGATACGGTTTTAAAATAAGCCCGGAAAAGTGGGTAATGTCATATTTTAAGGCAATCTTTAATAATTTCAGATTAAATTCATCTAGGGCATTAGTAATATCGTCTAAATTATCTCCATTTAATATTTCTTGAAGTTCTAAAAATATTTTTAGTAATTGATTGCGTTCATTTTCTTCGCATACTGAATAAACTGCCTCCTCTTGATAGCTTTGCATAAAAGTTCGCAGACCTGGTAGATTTCCAGATTCTACCTTTAACCCTTCGTCCAAAAACATCATTTTTTGCTCCTGGTCGATATGCTTAAATTCTTTTCCTACTTGTAGGGTATATTCAACAACATAAAATATTAATTTTTCTTTTAGGATTTTTTGGTCGTAGGCAAGTCTATCTTCTGGTGATAACAGTTTGCATTTTTTGTTAATCTTTTCACTGCGAATTTTATGGTGGAATGCTCGTTGGCGAAAGATATCAGAATATTTTTTGAACTCCGCGAAATCTCTTTCATGTGAAAATAAATTTGTGTTACAAATTACTTCATAAATTGATTCTAAGGCCTGGGCGAGATTATATTCATCTAATTGATCTTGATTTAAAGCAAGAAGTAAATGATTTACTGCTTGGCTAGTCTTAGTATCGTTTTTTAAAAGAACATCCATCTTTTTTTGTAGATAAAATCCCGCTTGTTGCAATTTCTCAATCTGACTTTTCTGCTCGGCTTCACTAAGTAGAAAAAATGGCATCTGGCTGCAAGATTTTGAAAAATCAGTAAATATTTGAATAATATTCATAGTTTTATTATAAATGCACTTCCTCAACTCTATTCCCCCTTGCCAAGAGCCTTTTGATTCTATTATATCCCAGCTCATTTCTGGTATTGTTTTCCATCATCCCAGCTTCTATTTCACCCAAATTCATTAAATGTTTTTGTCCATCTTCAGCTTCTAAAATAATTTTATCATTGAGGCCGCCGTCTTTATGTTTTAATATTTGGGTTATTTTACCCTCAACTTTAAAATACCAGGATGCTCCGACCATATATTGAACTGCTTCAGGAAATAGCGGACGCTCCCGGCTGTCATCAAAATAACTTATTTGTTGGCCGACTTTATATCCCTTGTCATCTTCTAAAGATTCCCATTGCTCTGGCTTTTCCACAGATGTTTGTCTTAAGTGATTAAATAAGTTCTCCCACTGTTCGATTGGTGTGACTATAAGTAATTCATGTCCATTTGGAAAATTGAGAATATGTGTTGCTATATTTACCGTCTTTTCTACAAATTCTTTGTATTTATCCAGCATATCGTCGTAACTTTCCATAAATTTAGCTTCAAATTCTGGATCTTTTAGCTCTCTAGCTACTTTCCATAAACAAATTCTAAAATCCTCCGTGTACGAACTCTTCATATTTGTTAAATACCGTATGGTCTCAGCTGGGGGATGATTAGTCAAAAAAGCCGTTATTTCATCATGGGCAAGATTAAGTTGCCCGTCATAAAAAAATTGTAAATATTTGTCATAATCTTGTTCATCTAGAAATCGATGTGAATCGCTGTGTGAAAAATCTTTACGCACGCCAAACATCTGATTCAAATAATGAACTTCTTCATGTTCAATTGTTCCTTCATCAGAAGAAAATTTATGTCTAAGTACAAAAGAAATATTGCCTTTAATATTTTCCCCGCAATCTAACCCTTTATAAAAACCAGCAGAGTTATTCGCTGCCCTTAATTCCTGTTTTCTTTTTTCAGTTAAGTTACTCCAGCTATCTGTTGTAGGGGAACTTTTAAATCTAAGATAATCAGTTTCTTCCATAATAATGAAAACTGCCGAAGGAGTTCGTTTACCTCCAATTATAATTTCAACATCATGATCCAACTCAAATCCACGCTTTCTAAGAACGCTAGTGTCGAAACTTGCCTCCCCGTACAAATCTTCAACAAGTTTTTTCCTACCCTGCGGCGTTGAAATTTCCCCTCGTATCTCTTCAGTCAAAGAAATATGCGATCTAATCTGGGATATTTTCTGATCAATTAACGTTTTTTGCCCTTCTGATAATTGAATATCCTGCGTTATTTTGCCAAATATTTCTTCATCAGATAATTCTTGCCATTGGGTGCTAGTGATATTTATTGTTCGATTGGCGACCATTGCCATATTTACCCTTTTCTCTAGAAAATTATACATCTCCTTCGTGCCGTAAGTCTCTGCTCTTAAATCTTGATCGTTGTAAGTTTCTACCTCTGGATCTTGGTTTCTACTGTAGTCACTTTCTAACCTAATTTTGATGAGATTACTGCCATCATCTTGCTTAGTTAACTCAATGACCACCCCTTCAATAGCTGATCCATCTTTTTTATAACGTTTAATTAATTGACCAACAAAAAATTCTCTTTCAGCCTCTTTTGTTTTTATTGGTTCGAAAGCTTCAGGGTCAGTTATAATTATTTCGGGCTTCTCCATATCCGATTCAATTGGTGATAACAAAACTTCTGCTAGTTTTTCCGCAGTCTTTTCTTCTTTTCGATCCGTGATTGGACCACTGAGAGGTTTTTCTCTTTGGTCTTTATTCTCCCTGGAATCCTCCGCTGTTTTTTCTGTACTCATACTCTCTTTATTTCTTAGACATAGGCACTATCGACTAGAAAAAGTAAAGCTTTTCCGCGAATTGTTATATATTTCATCCCTTATTATTCTATCAAACTATATTCCGATAAGAAACTGCAAATCAGAACCAATATATAGTGAGTTGAGGGGTAGGGTAAAATCTGATAATATATAATTAGACTTGTGGACGTAGATCAGGGACATAAATATACTCACTTTGCCTTCGAATCACAGTTCTAACGTCGTCCACGATTTGCAGGAGACTTGTACGCGGTTCTGGAGACCGAGAGGCCTCTAGATTTCATAGATATCCTGAAATAAAAAAGATGGCTAAAGAATAGTCGTCTTTTTTAATTGTTTTTCTAAAAATCCGCCACTTCCTGCCAGGAAGAAATATTAATGCTCGGATTTATTTGATCCGTCTCGACTTTGACTTTGCGGGTCACCTTGTCAGTTGTTCCCGCTACATTAACTTCACCCGTAGCTTGAATAGTTTTATTAGGACTAGCCCCCGATACAGTGTAATCACAATCTCCCGTGCTCAGACTTACACTATCATTGCCAACGTAAATATCATCATCACGTATCTCTTGCAATCCACGCTCCGCACAGGCATCAGCCAACCCCTTAGCCTGAGCTGATTGCTCTGAAACTAAGCTAGTCTGAGACATCATAAAACCAGAAGTAAGTAGCAAAGTCGCTATCACTCCTGCCACAGCGGTAAGGATGATCACCATCAGCAAAACCGCGTAGCCACCCTCGTTATTTTTCTGCTTATTACTAAACATATGTTCTATCTTAAGCTAGCTGTTCCTCGAAAAGTTTTCTCGTAATGATAACTTCCTTTTCCACCCTGATCAATCGTCAGAGTGAAGGTCGATTGTAGCGCCCCTGGCGTATCAGCTCGAGATAAATTATAAAATTCTACGTTTGAAACAGTGATATTATCAGCATTTAAAGCCACTGCCGCAGCTACTCCTTCAGTTATTTCCATGTCACTACTGCTAAGAGTAAATATCGTTGGGTCATCAGTTGCTTCCACAACGTCTAGCGTCAAGGTCGTGCCTGTATTTCCGACCGTGGGTGCAGTAATACTTTCCGCATTACGCACTGACTGCGTGATTGTATCCATAATCAACGCTCCCTGTTGCTCTACCTCCGCAATCGCCTGACTCTTGGCTCGAGATTGCATCAGCATCCAAACCAATCCGCCAATGGCCGCCAGCACAAAAGACGAGACAGCGATATAGACTATTAGCTCCACTAGAGTAAAACCTTGATTTTTATTTGGCTGCTGGAAAATCATTACTAGTTATAATTATTGCGGGATAAGTATCATAAACTCGGTGTTATTTGTCTGACCAACCACGAAAGTAGCGCACTTATCATCACTAAAGAATACACCATTGATGTTATTGGAAGCATCAAAAGAGTGAATTAAGCTCGGACTGGCGGGAGTGGATATATCAACCAACTGGAATTCTGAGGTGTTATCGTCGCTACCAATAGCTACATAATTATTACTATTCCCCAACGACAAATCATTCACTTGCGAACCAGCATCATACCAGCCCAACTCAACAGGGGTGGCAGGAGTAGAAACATCAAATATGTGCACTCCACCGCTTTTTCTACCTAAAATAACAGTACTACCAAAGCCAGTTACTGTTAAGCTGTCGTCATTTCCTGTTAGATCATAAGAGCCAATCAGACTTGGACTAGCGAGACTTGATATATCAATCACCTGTAATTCCTGACTATTATCTTCCGAAGCTACATAGGCGTAATTGCCCAGCACCACAACCTCATTAGCGCTAGCTCCTAGATTAAGAGAACCTACCAAGCTAGGTAAAACCGGATTAGAAATATTAATAATAAAAAGTTCTTCTTTTTTACTAGATTTCTTTACTAAATAAACATAATTACCATCGACATAAATACCCCCAGCATCACTTTTTTCAGCAGCGTCATAGGTGCCAACTACACTTGGAGAAACTGGGTTGGATATATCAACCACTTGCAATTCTTGGCTATTATGTTTGGAGGACACATAGGCATAATTTCCTGAAACAGCAATATTAGTTGGTGAATTGGGTAAGTCCAGCGACCCCTCGATTGTCGGACTGGCCAGATTAGAAACATTGAAGACAACCAAGTCTGGATTACCTCCATTGCGCACCATATAAGCATAGTCACCAGCGGCTTGCACCTTCAGACCATGCTTGTTGGCTGGCAAATCGTAGCTACCTATCTGTCCAATCCCGATCGTCCAGTCGCAAACTGGTGGAGCCGTAACTATCTGCCAATCATTAAAGCGAGTAACGCTAGTCACCGACCCTGGCCGCTGACTAGTCTCATCCCAGGTCACTGTCGAAGTTACCTCCTTGGTATTGGCATCAATAGTACTAATTACAGTCTCGCGCGTAAAATTATCAGTTATATCTTGACTACCACTCAACGTCCACTCATTGCTAGCGATGGCTAAACCATGCGTTCCGTCAGCCAAGTTAACAAAATCAGCGTCACGGATGTTGCGGGCAGCCTCCAGCCCCTCGTTAGCTAACATTGTCGCCCGCTCCCGATTACCACCAAATTGAGCATTGCGTAAACTCCAGACAATGGTGCTCCCCAGCATACTAAAAATAATCGCTACAGCGGCGATCGCGACGATCAATTCGACGATAGTAGAGCCTTTCGACTGATTACACTTAGAATACTTCATCTATTTTTGGATAACCCCCTTTACTCCTACATCCACCGACCTAGTAATCCCGCCCGCGCTCAAGCTAATAGTGCCTGTCCACTGCGGCTCGGCCACCATCTTCGTAAAAACTACCTCATAATTTTGCGCCACACTAACTCGTTCAGCAAATTCCGTTATTTCATCTGCTGCCAAATCGCGACCAGCATAGTTACTACCTTTAAATATAGTCAGTCCGCTGCTTTGCACGTATACACCCCAAGCTGAATCGCCCTGCGAGGCTCGAGCCAGTGTCTCTGCTCGTCGCAGCGACTCAGCCACAGAGGTCTGCGCTGCCTCAACATCTATCTTTACGCGCAATCTGTTATAAGCATATGTTGATAACCCCAATAAAATCCCAA
>JABMPQ010000046.1 GCA_013202585.1 Parcubacteria group bacterium
TCTTTTGGACAGATTTAAAAAGTGCTAGGCTAAGAAAAGCAGGGTACTTGGCCTGAGACATATTTTTGGTTTTTATTTACTTTCTAGTCTCAGTTTAGCCAAAAACCCTGCTTTTTAGAAGGAGAAGATTGAAACTTAAGTAAATGACGGATGGGAGCAGGCGAGACTCCACGTCCAAAATAGTGTATACTTAAATAAAATAAAGCCTCCCATGATCGAAAACCAAGATCGTCTAATCTCTGCTACCCCAAAGGACGAAGAACAAAGCTTCGATTCTACTTTGCGACCGAAAAGAATGGCGGAATTTGTTGGTCAGCAAAAGATCAAAAATAACCTCAAAGTTTTCATTGAGGCAGCCCAGAAGCGGAAAGAACCGATGGAACATCTTTTATTACATGGTCCAGCTGGTATCGGCAAGACAACCCTGGCCAACATTATCGCCTCCGAAATGGGTGTGAACATTCGCACTACCTCTGGTCCCGCCATTGAAAAAGCGGGTGACATTGCGGCTGTCCTGACAAATCTCGAAGATGATGACGTTTTGTTTATTGATGAAATTCATCGCATGAATCGGATCGTGGAAGAGGTACTTTATCCGGCGATGGAAGATTTTGCGCTGGATATCATGATCGGCAAAGGTCCGTCGGCTAAGTCACTGAGGTTAGATTTACCTCGCTTTACTATTATCGGGGCGACGACGCGGGTGGGTATGTTATCTTCTCCCTTGCGTGATCGTTTTGGCTCATTGCACCGCTTAGATTTCTACAGCGATACTGATATTGAGAAAATTCTCAAGCGTTCGGCGCGTATTTTAGATGTGGAGATGGAGACAGTCGGGGCAGCCGAGATTGCCAAGCGTTCTCGTCGCACCCCCCGCATCGCTAATCGCCTCTTGAAACGTATCCGTGACTATGCGCAGGTAAAAGCAGATGGTATAATTACGATGGATGTGACTGATAATGCTCTCAAAATGCTCGAGGTGGATGAATTAGGGCTAGACGAAGTTGATCGCAAGCTTCTGCAGACGATGATCGAGAAATTTAATGGTGGCCCGGTTGGTTTGCAATCGCTAGCGGCCGTCGCTTCCGAAGAGAGCGAGACCGTAGAGGAAGTCTACGAGCCGTTTTTATTGCAGATGGGCTTTATCGTGCGGACTCCGAAGGGGCGAGTGGTGACAGAGAAGGCATATAGTCATCTTGGGATTAAATATAACCAGAAACAACAGGAGAAATTATTTTAGCCTATGACTCTAATTCCTGTCCTAATTGGGTATTACGTAGTGTTAATGCTTTTAGGCGTGCTTAACTTTTTTGTCATTCTTCACGTTGTTAAATACAAATACCTCGGCCCTAAGTACAAATATATTTTATTTGTTTATTTTTTCATTCTCGCTTTTATTATCGGCCTGACTCAATTATTTATCCTAAAAATGGACTGGAATACAACGATCGTTTTCCCGTCACTTCTTAATCTATCGGGTCTAACGGGTGAATTAATCAATATTCCTATCAAACCCTAAGCTAAATTTATGCCCATTGGCCTTAACTTCCCTGGCAAAGAGAAAGATGAACGAGTGGTAATGCTCCGCCGCCGCCATCTTTTTATTTTGTTTAAACAGAACTCCATTTTTTTGCTTTATTTCCTGATTCCGGTGGCTATCTATGCGGTAGCCAAATTTTGGCTAACTTCTATCCTGAATTTCCCCATCTATCCCATATTTGTTTTGTTGATCAGCGTCTATTATTCGTTTTTTCTTTTATTTTTGTTAATTGAGTGGATTGATTATTATTTCGACGTTTGGGTGATAACTAACAAGCGGCTGATCGATGTTGATCAGATCGGTCTTTTTAAGAGAGTTGTTTCGGAAACTCGATTGGATCGGATTCAAGATGTCACTGTAGATATCACTGGCTTGTTTGGCACCTTATTTCACTATGGCAATGTTCATGTCCAAACGGCAGCGCGCACACAGCGTTTTGAGATCAGGCAAGTTTCCAATCCAGCCGAAATACGGACTACAATCTTGAATATGTATGATGAATATACACGGCGTTTAGCCAAGAAGGGCCATCATGCTCCCTCAGCGTCGGTCGAGACTACCCCTAGTCAACCGATGGCTAGTGAGTCGCCTACTGCTCCGACCAACGAAGCTCAGCCGCAACCAGAGTCTCCGGCGTCTTCTCCAACTGGCGGGGCTCAACCACAGTCGCCGCCGTCTTCGGTGCCTCCTTCGGCCGATGAAGCTCAACCACAGCCGCCATCTTCAACCCCTCCGGCGTCCGCGGATAATTCCCCTGATGCTAGTCGACCACCACAAAACTGATCTACTCTAACTATGAAAATCACTATCTGTGGTAGCATGACTTTCGCTGACAAAATGGCGGAAGTTAGAAAGGAACTTGAGAGCGATGGACATGTTGTTTTCGTGCCTTGCGACATTGAAAAACATTTGGAAAATCCTGAGCTAGTCGATAATTTTGCTGAGAATTTGCCGCATATGATTGAGAACGATGTCATTCGCGATCATTTTAATCTAATTGAAAAAAGCGATGCGATTTTGGTACTAAATTATCCGAAAAATGATTGTGATGGTTATATCGGCGCTTCGACTTTGATAGAAATGGGAGTAGCTTATTATTTACGCAAGCGAATTTTTATTTTACATGAGCTTCCTTCTTCGGATGAAGCCCGTTGGGCACACGAGGCTAGCGCGATGCAGCCGGTGGTGTTAGCGGGGGATTTGGGGAAAATAAAATAGCGCTCATGAAGTTATCGGAGTTTGATTATAATTTGCCGCGCGAATTAATTGCGCAAGAGCCTACTACGCCGAGAGATAACTCTCGGTTATTTGTTATCGGGCGTGAGACGAGCGAGTTTGAACACCGACGGTTTTATGATTTGGGTGATTATTTGCGAGCGGGGGACGTGTTGGTGTTAAATAATTCGCGGGTGATTCCGGCACGACTGTTGGGGCGTAAAAAAACAGGTGGGCACGTCGAAGTTTTTTTATTGCGGGAGATTGAGAGTGGAGTTTGGGAAGCTTTGCTAAATAGGAAAGTTATTATTGGCGATCAGATATCTATTGCTGATGATTTTCCAGCCGAAGTGGTGAAATTGCCAATTGAAGGGCAGAAGTGGCTAGTTCGTTTTACTTGCGGCGACCGTAAATTTGATGAATTACTGGAGCGGTATGGCCAGACGCCGTTGCCGCCATATATCTCGCCGGAAGAAGAGGCGGAAAAGGTGAAAAAACAATACCAAACCATCTATGCTAATCCGGACAAAAAAGGTTCAGTAGCAGCGCCGACAGCCGGACTGCATTTTACAGAGGAGTTGATGGAAAAGCTGCGGACGAAGGGAGTGCAGCTGGAATATATAACTTTGCATGTTGGGCTGGGAACGTTTGAGCCGGTGCGGACTGATAATATCAAAGAGCATCAAATGCACGCCGAGTATGTAGAGGTAGAACGGGAAACAGTTAAGAGGTTGCAGCAGGCTAAGCAAGAAGGTCGCAGAATAGTTGCTGTCGGGACGACTTCGGTGCGGACGTTGGAATTTTTAGCTGGGCGAGAAGATCAAGGAGCGGAGTTTCGGGATTGGGTCAATCTTTTTATCTACCCTGGTTATGAATTTCAGTCGGTCGATGGAATAATCACTAATTTTCACTTACCTAAGTCAACTTTACTGATGCTGGTATCAGCTTTTGTCGGCCAAGAGCTAATAAAAAAAGCCTACCAGGAGGCCATTGCGCAAGAGTATCGCTTTTACAGTTTTGGGGATGGGATGTTGATTTTGTGAAAATATTTTGGATTGACAAAAAGAAATATTTTGTTAGTATAAATAATAGAAGACTTCCGGCCGTGGTTTATACACCACACTTAGCGGGGAGTCTTTTTTGTTTTTTTTATTCTTTCGGATAGATGGAGATAAGAAATTTTTGCCCCGAGTTTTTATTTTCTTTGACTTGAACCCTAAAGATCTCACCGTTTGGCGTAGTGCCAACAAATCGGTGTAAAATTTCTGAACATTTATTGGGATTTTCTCGAGACTGAGGCTCAAAACGCGTCTTCTGAATAAGTTCAAGTCCACAATTATAAAAGCACAAACGTCTTAACCGATCCCGCCAATTCTTTTTCTCGAATAAATGTTGCCAAAACAACGCCAGAAATATTTTCTCTTTATTAAAATAAGCCGACCTGATGTATGGTCGCCTTTTAGACCTCCTTTTGATTTTCTGATATGAGCGTAAAGCTTTGTGATGAACCTCGCGGAAGTCTGTCCCCGCTATTTTACTTGCTTTCGTCTGGTATATTTCCATGCCAAACTCATTCTAACTCCACCAGGCTAGATGAGGAAGTTGGCATTGTGGGGATGGGATGGGGATTGTTCAGTAATTCTCCGGATAAATCCGATATTCTAACATATCTTGCAATCGTCCACTCATATTATATTTTGAAAACTTTCTAGCAATCTTTCCGCCAAGTGATTCCACCACTTTTCGACTAGGAATATTATCTTGTTCGACTAAATAGAGAATATGTTCATAATCCAGATTCTCATCAGCCCATATTTTTAGAGCCCGCATGGCCTCTTGGCCGTATTTATGGCCGTGAGCCGATTTTTTTATCCAGATACCTACCTTAGGAGTTGTTGTATCAATATTATGTAAACCAGCACAGCCGAGAAATTCATTCCCTACTTTTTTTAGAGCAACCATTTGCAAATTACTTCCCTTTTTCATTCCTACCAATGAATTATCAATAAAATCTATAATTTCTGAGACATGTTTAGCTGATCGAGGGTGCATATAGGCTGTTATCTCGGGAGTGAATTCAGCGAAAATAATGTCCTTATAGGTTAGAGAGATTGGCACTAACTTGAGGCGGGAGGTGTAGATTATTTTTTTAAGAAGGTTTTTCATTTTTGGTGATATTTCCAGTGACCACCACCATCCCCACTAATATCCAAAACAGCACGGACAAATCATTCTTAAAATAAGGAGCATCGACGAGACCATAAACGAGGATGCAAACCATAGCAGCCAGGAGGGGAAGGGCGTAGTGATTAACGCCGAGATTTTTTATTCCTCGTTTAAAATATTGCCAGATAATCAACAGTAAAGCAACCAATCCTAACACTCCTGTTTCCACCCAGAAATTCAGGAAGATATTATGAGGGTAAAGCGATAATTCTACATGCCGTGCTTCCTTATATTTTTCGTACAGTTCCGGAAAGCCAGCTAAGCCAGCACCGAATATAGGATTATCCGCCAACAAGCGGGTCGTGCCTTGCCAGAGCACTATCCGGACTTCACCGGAAACATCTTGGAAAGTAGCTAGTGTCACAATATAATCTCGAGTGACGGGGATAGCTAGTAAAATTATAACAGCGACCAAGCCGAGGACGATTATTTTGAGCCGATACTTAGTGAACAGCAGAGCGAAAAAAGTCGCTGCCAACACTCCCAGCCAGGCTCCTTCGGTCTTAGCAAAAACCAGCGCCAACGTCATTACACAAACAGCTAATCCGGCCGCCTGCCTGCCGGTAGGCATGGGTAGCCAGATCTTATAATTAGCTACCGCCTTTTTGCCATTAGAAATGACAAAAGCCAATACCAACGACAATATTGGGGCGATAAACAATCCCACCGCTGCCGGATAACCATAAAATGAAGTGGCTCGTCGTGCTCCGGCCAGATCATAACTTTCTGGAATACCCCAGCCAGTAAAATATTGAACAATAGCCGTCAAAGCAATAAAAGTAGCTGAGGCAGCCAGCGCAATGACGACTTGCCTGAGCTGTTTTTTAGTCTCGACTACATTAACGAAGACGAACAGCAGCAAAATCGGCTCGACAAAATAAGCTTTCCACAAGCCGAGAGCAGCTAGTCGGTCTGGCGCGACAAAGACAGCAATAGTCGCAGCCACCAAGAGCAAGAAAGCGGGAAAAGCAAACCTACAGCGCAGAGATTCTTTAATAGTCCGACCTAGCTTTTTCTGCGCGACTTGCTTCACCAAAAAAACCAGCAGCAAAACAATTATCATCCCTTCCAAGAGCGTGCTAGACGTTCCGACTAGCTGCCAGCGAATGAGATAGGTTGGTAGTAGAGCGGCAATTCCAAAGACACCCCAAACCGTTTTTTTAGCGGAGAGGACGGCATAGAGAGCTAGGAGAATTGTAATAATAATTAGAGACATAACTACAGATCACGCACGAATTATTCCTCAATATTATAAACCAGAATCGATCCACCGATGATGGCCTCTGGCTCATATTTATCCAGCCAGGTGTAATCTTGCTCACCATGAACTCGAGCATAGTATTTGCTGTTCTGAAAGTAAGTAGCGGAAACAGCCAACCAGCCGGTTGTCTCGCCATCACGGGAACTCCATTTTTGTTGTTTGTCACCCAAATAATATTCTGGCACCGAACCACCAAAGTAATCCACCTTGATGTGTTCGATATTATTGTCTTCTACGTATGTAGTCAGTCGTTTCAAATCCTGTCCCCAGTCGAGATTAGAATCCACGGTGTATTTATAGGCATTATCGCGGCCAATGAATTCGTTAAAGTAAGCTAGATAATGAGGGAAGCTAGTTAAGTTAGTTGTCAGATAATAGAGAATAATAACGGCCAGGATGATCAACTTTGATCGTCGTAGATTTTTGATTTTAGTCTTATGATTGCCAAAAAACCGCACCACATATCTAGCAATCAACATAAACATAAAGGGATAAACAGGCAGTAGATGTCGCAGGCCGATGTTGAGATTGCTATTGATGCCAATAACAAAGAAGGCAGCTATAACTGAGATCATGATAATCTCTGGTAAGAGTTTCCAGCTAGCAGCCATTATACGATTATAAAAGGCACGTACTCGGCCTTTAACTTCTGGGATTTTAGTAGCCCGAGCTTGCTTGATGAAATCAAAGGCAAATAAGAATAGAGAGGAAAATAATAGAATTATCGTAGAAATCGGCGTCTTGATTAGGAAGGAAAGAGGATAGTAATACCACCAGGATTGATCTGTCGTTTCACCAAAAAAGTAAGTAGTGTTACCACCTTGGACACGGGCGAAAACCATAACTAAACCAAGGAGATAATGGGCGAGAGGTTTGGTAATAAAATTACCCTGCATAGCATGAAGGGTATCTCGTATTTGGGGCATAAACGATTCACTTCCTGGTAAGGAATCGTCGATTAAGCGACTTTGCATCTCAGTCGGCGTGTTGAAGGTGAAAACCATATAGACTGCTCCTACTAAGACAAAGCCGATGATGAAAATGAGGGCGAGCGCTATTAGCGAAGTATACGTTCTTTGTAGCCAAGGGCGTTTGATTTTACTCGATCCGGGGAAATTGAACATAAAAAGCTGACGATGTTTGCAGAATATAATTAGGATTACCAGCAATCCTAGGTAGGCTACCAGGAAGATATTGGAAAATTTGACCAGCTGGGCGATGCCGAAGAAAACCCCCGAGTAAATTAAATATCGCCACGAGGGATCCTTAATAAATTTGTAGAAATAATAGAGCGTAATGAAAAATGAAGCCGCTACTCCCAGGTCAGTGGTCACAAAATGACTATGCGCTAAAATATTGGGCGAGAAAGAAAAGAGAAACAAAGCAAAAAGAGCCGTTTTCTTGCCGAATAAATCACGTGTCCAGAGGAAAACGTAAATCCCTAGCAGGATAGCGTATAAGAGAATGGGGAACCGATTCCAAAAAAGTATGCTGTCAGCATCATTGCCAGAGTGGTAAATAAATTTCCAGCCCGTTTCCCATTGGCCATTGGTTTTATCTTTCCAGTCAGCTAAATCAGTCGGAAAGTCGAGATCCATGAAAAGTAAAGGCAAAGAAGCCACCGCTTTTAGTAAAGGTGGATGTTCAGGGTTAAGGCGATAATCAAAGTACTTAATGTAGGAGTAGCCAGCCGGTACGTGAGCCACTTCATCAGTGGTCCCAGAGTCCCCCAACATGCTGAATAATCCCATCAGAAACATAGCCACTAGCAACAAGGCAGCTACAATACTAGCGCGTCTTTCGAGGAATTTCATAGATTTATTTTTATTAAAATTTTTCTTGGTGAATGATGTCGTCTAATGCCCGCCGTTCTTTGGCTACTGGTTCCTCCGCTGGGTAACCGATCGGCAACATGGCAATTGGCCGGAGTCCAGTGGGGGCACTAAGAATCTTGCTAGCTTTCTCTTCATCGAATGAACCAATCCAGACGCTGCCCAGCCCCTCGTTGGCTGCGGCTAAATGAGCTTGGGTAATGGCAATAGTTGCATCTTGGATAGGGTAGAGCTTAATACCTCGTTTATCAAAATATTCAGTAAGTCGTTCTGGGTTAGCAAAAAATATCAATACAAGATCAGCCTCGGCAATAAAAGGCTGCGGTTTTAAAGCTGTTTCTGCTAGTTTTTTAATAGTTTCTTTTTGTCTAACCAAAACTACTTCAAAAGACTGCAAATTTTTGGCCGAGGGGGCTTGTTGAATAGCTTCCAAGACGGCCTGCAATTTTTCCTCAGGAATTTCTTTGTCTTGGAAAGCTCTGATCGCGTGTCGAGCTTTTATTAAGTCTCTAAACTCCATAATGTTAAGATTATTTACCTGCCCTACATTATACCAGATTTACTCATAATCCGTGAATAAAAAACTGGACATTTTGTCAGTTTATGTTAGTATTTGAAGTGAACAAGTCCACATACATATTGGACTCTAAGATAGGAGAGTCAAGAGTATGCAAATAGGATTTAAGTATAAATATTGTGCTGGTTTTGGTAGATTGTATGGTTATGCATATAGACA
>JABMPQ010000047.1 GCA_013202585.1 Parcubacteria group bacterium
GTATCATCATGTTACACCTGAATACTTACCAGAATATGTGAGTGAATTCTGCCTCAGATTTTCCTCACCTAAAATGTTCAGTTCTCCTCTAGAATACCTTAAGAAGTCCCTTTGACTTGTTCCAACTTGTAATGATTGCCCCGAGATCTTCAATTGACACATATTACCCATTATGTTATAAATAAAAGTCGGAAATTTGTCTGATCTTTTCAAATTGAGCTATTCTTCGGATGAGGCTTAGTTTGTGGTCCAAGTAAGCTTGCGATATTTACTCGTAATTTTATTTGGATCACAAACAAAACATCGACTACAAAGTTGATTTGGAGCATAAAATGAGAGAGTATCAGATTGAGACTCCGGATGGGGAATTGGTGACAACCACCTGGCGGCTGATAGGGATACTGGCCGTAACTATGGTGTTGTTTAGCCTGTTGACGGTGTATTTGTATTATACCGGCGAAGGGCAAGACTGGAAGAGATTAATTGTAGTGGCGGCTTGTTTCTTAGGTGCAGCTGGCGCAGGATATGGTTTCGTTGTCAGTTTCGTGGGAGCCTTGCTCAGCAATCATTACATGGAAGAAGAGAGTGCGTGTTGGGCGACTTGGGTGGTCAGAGTTATATACATTCTTCTTCTTGTTCTCATTGCTAGTTTCGGCTACCGTCTAGCTAGTTACCACTTCTCCCTGCAGTCCTTCCAGAAGCACATGTCCCTCTACATCGAGCACGGAGACAAGGATCACTACCAAGAAGCCCTTCGAAAAAGGCAAGTAACAAAATGGTTGTGGTCAAAACGGCTGTCTCACGACCATACCTGGAATCATTTCTGGGATGCTTTCGAGAAAGCTCAGCGAGATGGTGATCTTGCGATGCTAAAGAGACTGCGTGAGGATGTGAAGCCAATTCGAGGGGAAGGTTGGGATGAGGCGATTGCGAGGATGAAGAAACAAAGCCGGGTCGAGACCGGAAGAAAGGGAGTATCTGCCGAGCAGCCAGTCATTCAGGAATCTGACACCAACCAACCCGAACCGGATTCCGAAGTAAAATCGGCCGGCGAAGAACCTCTGCCCCAGAGCGAGCCCGAACCCGAACCGTCTCCCTCACCTCAGCCACCATCCAAGATCGAGGACGAACCCGATGACGAGGACGAAGACGATGTGGACGATGACGACGAGGAAGAATAGCTCATACCCCGCGCAGTAGCGACACACACTGCCGGGGATTTTTTTTACCAAAAAACCGCCTTACCTGGCGATTTTTTTCGCATAAATGGAGATGGCGGGTAAAAGATTGAATCAGCTTAAAAGCTACCTGAGTAAGTTCTGGGAGTTCTATCAAACCTGTCCAAACCTTCAGAAAGCGCTAGAAAGTGCTAAATAAAGCTTTCTAGCTAGTCACAAGTAGAGTATTGAATAGGAGATTATATTTTAACAAAGAAATGTCTAATTCAGCCTTAAATCAAAGTTGCAAATCAGACAAATCAGACAAAAGGCCCTATATTTTTAATGATGACAAAAAGGCAATGTTTGAATATTGTTACAAGAGTCATATTATAACCCGTGTCGAATATTATTTATAGCATATTCAGTCTTAGGACTTGTTGTTTAGGGAATTATAAATTTTATCTAAGTTAATCGGTGTTTTATCTGAATGCTCTTTTAATTTGTCGTAATATTTGTTAATTAACATCGACGTTTTACAGCATACATCATAAGGTTCTTCTAGTCCTTGGTTAAGGAGAAGACTGAAAGAGCGGGTATAATTTCCAGATGCTACCTTTCTTTTTATAAAATCATCTGTTTTTTTTGGACCAAATATATTATAAGTATTACGCCATGCGTATAAATTTGCGTCCATTTCAGTGGGGACTGTGTTCTGAATTTTTGGTTCCTCTATGTCTATCTTCCCTAAAAATTTCTGCAAAATAAAACTAGCCTCTGATAATTCAGGGGCAATGAGATTTTGGTTAAAATGTTGTATTTCATGAAATAATACCCAGGCAAATTCTAAGCAATTCTTTCTACAGGCTTTTTCCGACATCCATATTAAATGTTCATATTTACTAGATTCCATTAATTTTAGTAAGCGTTGCGGGCTTTCTATTTCAACACCGCCTTGCTTTATGTTCATATAACGAGCGAGATCATTCCACAGTGGGTTTTTGTATTTCGAGTAATCATTATCATCTAACATTACAACAACCCCATAGTCAGGTAGGTTTGCCTTGGAGAGTACACTATTAAAAACTTTTTTATATTCTTTGGTTAATGAACAATATTCAATTATGTCAGTTTTTGAATTCCACATATGTGTTTGTTAATTTATTTCATACTTGTATAGCCTTATATTACAATGATTTACCCAATATTTAAGACTTTATTTATGGTTCCCTGGGAATATTTAGTCTGATAAAATAGACTTATATAAGATCGCCGGGTTAGATTATTAACTTTATTGCAATAAAACAATAAAATGACTCAAAAAAAAGTAGTACAAACAAAAAATCCTCGTACTGGTCAATATGTAAAAATTGACCGCTCTAGAGGTAAAATAATATCTGTTAAAAAGTCGCCTGGCCCCTACAATAGTGTTCCTATAATCAAGCGCCGAAAAAAATGATTATTTATTCTCCACATGATGGTCAAGTTTTAACCGACCGGATAAAATATAATCCTAGGAGTTGTTTTATTATGACTCAATTGGGTGGTAACACATCTGCAACTCTTAAGAAAATAAGAGGTAAAATTAAAACTCAGCTGATAAAGCGGGACATAGAAGTAATAGATGCTAACTCGCGGATAACAGGAGGGGACATTCTTACAAAAATATGGCGACAAATCTTAGAGGTTCCTATCGGGGTTGCCATCATAACAAGCGATATGAGTACAAGCACAATAGCAAACATTTTTTATGAAATTGGCTTACTAGACTCTTTGGGCAAGGAAAGTATAGTGGTCAAGGGAAACTCTTGTAAGATTCCCTCCGATTTTATTAGGACAGAATATGTTTTACACGATAAAGATTTTTCCAAAAATTTCAATAAGTTTCTAGACACAACTTTCGAGCAAGCTGAGTATTATGAGCAAATGTCAGAATTGTTGGACGCTGACCCAGTTTTATCAATTGATTATTTGCGAAGGGCATATTTAATAACAGGGGATAAAAATCTTATCAAGAAAGCTAAAAAAATATATAAGCAAAACGAATTTGATAACCAGCCAAGATTTACAATTCAGAATTTTTTAGGAAGTTAGTAATATTACTTAACAACACAAGAAATTTTTTGTGAATGCCGTTATTTCTTATAAATTATCTTTATCAGTTGTACTAATTTTGTTGCTTGCTCCAAAGCCTCTTTATCCGAAATTTCCTTATCAAAGTGTTTTTTGTATAATTTCTTAAATTCTTCTAGTTGTTCTTCAGAAATTTTCATATTGGTTTATTTGACCTTTGTTCTACTTCTGCCAATGTATCAGACTGTTTTGTAGTTCTTCGACTGCATTAAAGTAGTTTTCTAATTTAACGCTTAACCTAGAAATTAAAGTATTTCTAATTTTCATGTTATATTCCTGCCCCAATTTGTTATGGAGCCAGCCTTCTTTTTCTTTAGTAAATAAAGAAGAAAAGGTATCAAATTCATAGAAGAAATCTCCCGTTTTTTGATTAACTTTTAATAATTTACCGAGAATCTCAGGGGGTACTAGATTTGAATATAGCATTATAATATTTGATAGACTATTTTTTACAGAAGAAAAATTTCTTTCTAACCTTTCCCAGTCTTTAGTAGTATGACTTTCTAATATCTGTTCGATATTTGATTTTATTAATTTTTCCAGAACATTTTTAATTGAGTTTTCCATTTCTAATTCTGTAAGGAGGTAGTCATCATTTTCAATTGCAAGGCCTAAAATTTCTCCAGGACATATTACGAGTTTGTTTTTTAATATCTCTATGTCTCTTTTCGCCGTGTCATGCGCGTCCTTATATCTCTTTTTGTCTCGTTCATCTAGTAGTCGATTAACAACAAATATGGTGAAGATGACAATAACAAAAGAAGCTCCGAGGTTAACAAAAAAATCGTCCCATTTATTATCTTCACTATCTAGAATATAACTCAATAATAAGCTCATTGCCGTAAGTGACGCCAATATCCATAATAGATATTTGAAATACTTACTTTTCTTTTTACTCATATATTTATTTCTTCTATGACTTATCCTAGTTTGTATTTCTATCATACTCCTACATTTAACCCAAATCAACCAGTAGAAAACAAAAGATTCCCAAAGCTAATGGGAATCCCTTGTTCTCTAGAAAATCCTGGTTTAATTAGAAGTTACGACAAACTCTCACAAACAACCCCATCGCTATCTCGGTCTAGCCCATGGACATCTCTACCTGTTTCCCGAAGACATTGGTCATATATGCTCTGTGCTTCGTTTTGAGTAGAGAAATCCGAACAATTATACATATTACTACTGCATTGGTATGAAGTATCGTCTGTGTCCGTGTCAGTGGTGTCTGTATCGTCTGTGTCCGTCGTATCTGTATCAGTAGTATCCGTGTCTGAATCCGTATCGGTGGTATCTGTATCAGTTGTGTCAGTATCTGTGTTGTCGGTATCAGTGTTCGTATCTATAGTGTCACCGTCATCTTCTTCCTCAATTATGATAGAGTTTTCAGTAATGGTCAGTAAGTCACTATTTGTGATTCCCAATCCTAGGTTTCTCATAATCTGAAAAGCATCAGCAGGTCTACCTAGATAGTATCTCTTGCCATTTGCTGGGTATACATACCAAGCCTCACCATTTCCTTCAGTTTGAAGCAATATTTTACCTCTCAGCCTGTCTATTAAGCCACTATCTCCATCCCAATTATCAGAACCAGTAGGAATTCTAGCTAAATCTGCGTTAGTTATTCCTAGTCCCAAAGCTCTCATAATATTCCAAGCGTCCATTGGTCTACCCAGATAATATCTCTTATTATCATTAGGATAGATGTACCAGGCCTCTCCGTTATCTTCTACTTGGAGGAGTATGCGTCCACTAAGTCTATCAGCAGTAGAGCTGGCAGCCGATGTTTTGATACTTACAAGGCCGCAGAACAGTAGAGCGCCGATGACAAGTGTTGTGAACACTAGTAATTTCTTCATTATTTTATTTTTACTTAATAAAAATCAGTTATCCTAAAATTATTATTCGATATTGATGCTCCATTCTCCATCAGCCTGCACATCGAAAATATATATTTCATCTTTGAGAGTAACTGCTTTTGATCCATCAAAACTACCAATTTCATTAACAATTAGTTCTATATAATTGCCTTTTTTATCTAGCAAAGTCACTGAGAAGTTAGATGTACCGCTATGGGTTAAACTGATTTTGTTCAATCCCTTGTTAGCTTTGAACAAGTCCGTTGCCATTGGACTACTACCAGTAAAGTTGTTGATATTCTCAACATCTTCCATATTTCTAGGCTGCTTTATCTCCATATCCCATTTCCCATCTGCTGAAACATCAAAAACGTATTCACCACTCTTTGGAATCTGCACAGCCCTACTTCCGCTATAGTTCCCAATGTCGTTTGCAAGTAGATCAATGTAATTACCATCAGAGTCTAATAAAGTGACAGAAAAATTAGATTGGCCAGTGTGAGTCATCTTGATTACTGATAGTCCTTTCTCTAGAGTAAATTTATCAGAAGCTTGCTGACCGCTATCTGATAGTTTGATGATTTCGGGGTCTGTGACTTTTATTTCCTCCTTTTTTTCTTCGGATTTCTTCTCTTTTTTCCCCGCGTCTGTGCTAGAAGTGTTTGTGTCGGTAGATGAACAGGCGACAGTAGTGCCGATGAACATAATAGCTATGGCAGCCACTATGAGTAGTCTCGTTTTTTGGTTCATGGTTTTTTCTTTAGTTAATATATTGCTCGAAAAACCAAAAAGGTCTCCCGAGCCGACGACAACCCTTTCGAGCTGCCCGATGAACCTTTCGGAACATCGACCTAGATAACAAGTGCCGGTCGGAAGACCGTTTTGCTATCTAGGTTTTATATGACGCCATATTCCAATTGGAACTTAGGCAATATTGTTAGTTTCATAATACTGGATTGTGCAAGAATGTAAAGTTATCATTTTGCTATTGCATAAACCTTACATCAATGTTAGGTTTATAATATGAATAAAAAATCAACTTCAAAACAAAAATTCTCCATCATACATTCAGGCTCGGCAGGCATGGAATTTGCAAATTACCATTTTGGAGAAAATTTTAAAAATGTAAGAGATGATTTAAGAGAGAGGCGTTACACCACAAGTAATGTGAAGGTTACTTATCGTATGTTGGGTAATTGGGATAAAAATGGCTTACTCCCTGAAGGTATTCAAGGCGATAGGGGATGGCGGAAGTTTAATTATTTTGAGAGAGTCTGGATGCAGATAGTTATTAAACTGCGGGATTTTGGTTTGTCGCTTGATAAAATAGCCAGTGTGCGTGAAAATGTCATGTTTTGGAATAATAGAGAACAAATCTATCAATATTTTGAATGCTACGTAGTCAAAGCTTTATTCAGTTCCGATGATGCATATGTTGTTGTCCTTTCTGATGGAACTGCTGATATAGCATTTGCAAACGAAATAGAAGCATCTAAGATAATCTTTGGTCATAGAAGCCTGCTGTTGATTTCTTTTAAATCCATATTAGAAGAAATGGGTTCAAATGTTAAAAAAGCGAGAACACTTCATGATTTAACAGATGAAGAAGCTGAACTTATAAGTGAAATAAGGATGAGTGACAGCAATAAAATTAAGGTAAAAATGCATGAAGAGGGATTGTATAGAGGAAGAAGGATAAAGCAGATTGATACCAAGATAACTACCGATGAGATACCCAAGAACTACGAGGCACATAAAAGCGCTAAAGAGCAAGAGTTGTATGGTAAGGTAATAATAAACTATGAAGGTGGGAAGCCGGTTTCGTATACAGTAAAAAAACGTAAACATTTTAAAAAATAAAGCTATCGGGAAAAACCGAGGCTCTTACAAACCAGATATGAGTTATCAGCAAAAACTGAGACAGTATCGCAATCGTGAACCTGCATGGTTACAATCGTTACTGTCGAGGAATATCGAGAATTACTCGACGATTATAAAAGTACTGATGAGCAGATCAAAAGTCGCTTGAAGTACCTAGAGGCTTTTTGTAGAAACGTTATTAAATTAGAACTAGAAAAACATGTCGGACATAATACAAGCAACTAAAGAGCAACAAGCTCGTGGGGGTGTGAAGACGTCTGAAGGTAAAGCTGTAAGTCGTTATAATGCTCAAAAACATGCAATTCTGCGCGAGACAATTACGGATTACGAAAAAGCGGACGCTGAACAAATTTATAATGAGCTTGCCGAAGCAACAAGTCCGAGCGATGGATTACAAGAACTTCTTGTAGAAACTATTGCTTCGAACTCAATTCGGTTATTGAGAATCGCGAAAGCCGAGGCCGAGTTTATCAAACAAGCCCTTGATTCACCACTATCGGACATTGATATTGGTGGCTACAATCCCAAGGTCGACTCTGTCGCAATGGAAAGGCTTGAACTGTATTCACGTTATCAGACGGCCACCGAAAACCGCATGCATCGGTCAATCATCTTATTAAGAGCCTTGCAAGGTTATGACAAAGCCAAATAAAGACAGTTCGTTTGGAAAAACAACCACTCCTGATTATGAAGATAGGCAGGGGATTGTTTACGCACGAGTTTCAAGTAAAAGACAGGAGACAGAAGGTAGCGGCCTTCAAAGTCAAGAAGCGCGTTGTGTAAGCGATTTGCATGCAATTGGCGTTCCTCATAATATGACATTCTCAGATAGTTATACGGGCGGTGGCGATTTCATGAATCGCCCTGCTATGCGAGGATTGTTGGCCTATATTGACGCAAAGCCTCACAAGAAATTTGTTGTGATTTTTGATGACCTAAAGCGCTTCGCTCGAGACGTTGAGTTTCATCAAGGGCTAAGAAAAGCATTTCGAGCGAGAGACGTTGTTCTTAGGTGTTTAAATTATAGTTTTGACGATACTCCCGAAGGGCGATTTGCAGAAATCATAATGGCAGGACAAGCGGAATTGGAACGTGAGCAAAATCGCCGACAGGTTATCCAAAAGCAAAAAGCTCGCTTAGAAGCTGGTTATTGGTCTTTTGGCAGTAAAAAGGGCTATGTTATGGTCAAGAAGGCTGCACATGGTAAATTAGCTGTCCCCAGCGATACTGAAGCACAGCCACTTAAAGAAGCATTGGAAGGTTTTTCAAAGGGTACTTTCGTTCGAAGGATTGATGCTTGCAAATACCTTGTCGAAAAAGGATTTTGGAAAAACCAGAAACCAGAGAAATATATTGATAACTTTACTAAGATTCTGAAAGAATCGTTTTATGCAGGATACATCGAGTATCCTAAATGGGAAGTTGAGCGAAGGATTGGCAAACACGAAGGCATCATCTCGCTTGAGACGTTTGAAATAAATCAAAAACGTCTTAAAAAAGAGGCACATAATAAGCGTGTACGTATGGATATTTCAAATGATTTTCCTTTGCGGAATCTTGTCGCCTGTGACCACTGCGGGGAACATCTTACTGCCGCATGGTCTAAAGGAAGAGAGAAACGTTATCCATATTATATCTGTCACAATAAAGCCTGCGAGTATTACGGGAAATCAATTAGAAAAGCGGATATAGAAGGAAAATTTGAGGAAGTTCTTAAAAAACAGAAACTAAAACCGCAAATAAAAGTTTTAGTAACGACAGTATTCGACCGAGTTTGGAAAGATACTGTTAGCAATCTTCAAAATAAAGAGGCTTTGTTATTGAAAGATAAAAATAAACTTGAGGGCAAAGCCCAAAAGCTCACAGACATGATTATTGCGTCAAAATCGGAAAATATAAAAAAGGTCTACGAGAGACAAATAGAAGAAACTGCTAACGAGATTGAAGAAATCAAAAATGAATCCATCCGAGATGTTGATTTATCTATTCCTTATCGAACCGCCCTAGACAAAGCGACAGGATTACTAGAAAACCCTCATAAATACTGGCAAAAGCTGGAAGTCGGTGAGAAACAGAAGCTATTTTATTTCATTTTTGAACAAAAACTGCCCTATAATCAAAATGAGGGTTATCGAACCGCCGGAATTACAAGCTATACAAGGCTTTTCGAGGATTTTGCAACTCAAAATCCTCTTAATCTGGAGATGGCGGGAGTCGAACCCGCGTCTAGAAAGACAAACTAAAAATATCTACAAACTTAGCCTGTTTGTTTTCTTGGCCGCGCAGGTATAAAGCAGGCAAAAACCTGAACGGCTAAAGCTGGTTAAATTTCGCTTTTTAGCCCCAGCAGTGCTAATAAGCTAGCCTAATAATATGATACCCGAATCCCACCCTTAGGCAGGCGAGGTCGGATAGCAGTTGAATTTAAGCAACTGCGACAGGTGAAAGAGTCATGCTACCGGCAAATGCCTTAGCTTGATCCTTGACCTTAGTCAATAAGTTTGCACTTATCGTTTGGGCGTATTTTATGAGTGACACCCACCTCAGTTTGCATTTTCAGCTTGTGAACGATCTATCGAAGCCTGGCATCCCCTTACTCCTTCAGTGCTCTCTGCATCCGGCGCTTATCATCTTTCTTCTTAATATCCTCGCGCTTATCAAATTTCTTCTTACCCTTGCCTAATCCTAATCCTACCTTAATTCGCGACTTCTTAGTATAGAAGGAGAGGGGGAGTAAAGTCAAGCCCTGCTCATTTTTCTTGCCGATTAGTCGTTGAACCTCTTTTTTATGCAGTAATAGCTTGCGAGAGCGGGTGGGGTCGTAATCAGGCTGTGGCTCTGCTGGCTGATAAGCCGAAATATGAGCATTAATAAGCCAGGCCTCGGGACTGTGATCCGGACCAGTATTGTTAATTGTCGCGTAGGCGCCTTTGAGACTAATATTTTTTTGGCGGACTGATTTTACTTCGGCGCCAGTTAAGACAATGCCAGCTTCGTAAGTTTCTAGTATTTCGTAATCAAAGCGCGCGCGCTTGTTGTGAGCTAATTTGGGCATGCTATTGTTACGAGATTTTTCTGACTCCTGTTCGCAATTTCATTTCTTTCCGGTAGAATTCTTTTCCTTCTTTAACGATTTTTTTCAATCTTTTCTCTCCTTCTTTTATAGCAGTTGCCACTGCTTTCTCGGGCGAGTCAACGATATAAAAAGGTGTTCTCTGGCGCTCGTCTAAATATTTTCCTTCGTGTAATTGGGGGATTAATCTATCAACCCAACCACCATAACCTTTAAGTAAAACCACTGGCACCCGATTGCGATAGGCGACTGTTAGCTCATTGAGGGTACCAGCACCGCCGCTGATAGCTATCATGATATCGGAGCATAAAGGCAAGAAATACTCTGGTCCGCCTTCAAACATGCCGGTAGTAATACCAACCGTGTAAATATCGCCCACCCCAATGTCATTATGGGTGTTAAACAACCCAATAGTGATGCTATCTCTTTTAATTCCTTCGCGAGCAACGGCGCTCATGATACCACCACCTCCCGTTACAATAGTCGCACCTTTCTTGCCCAGAAGCTCACCAATTTTTTTGACAGCCGACAGCATTCCCTGGGGCGGTTTCCAATCTTTCAAGTATTCTTCAGAACCAGCACTACCAATAACTCCTACCTGCAAGATAAGATTACCAACTCCCACGCTTTCCTTTTGTTTTTTTAAGACCGATTTTTGCGCCATAGCTTATTTATTAGGCAATTTAATGATCCTTTTATGATTCTTGGGTAATTTTTTAGCTGCCACTTTTAACTTTTCGGTAATTTCTTCAATTTTTTTTCTTTTCCAGCCATAGGCCAAAGAATGGTTATGGGCAATTAAATGCGTGGCCGAACCTCTGATTTTATAAAGTGGCACCAGGCCATTATCTTTTAATGATTTGCCTGTTTCTGTCAGATCAATAATAGCGTCACCAAAGAACGGTGCTTTTGATTCAGTTGCCCCCACAGAATTTTTAATTTCTACTTTAACGTCATGATCAAGGAAGTATTTCTTAGTGGTATTAGGAAGTTCGGTGTATATTGTTTTACCATTAAAATCTTTTAAGCTTTTATATTCATCTTGCTTTTCTTGCGGTACAGATAGTACCCATAGTACTTCACCAGCGCCATTTTCATTATAATTCAAGTCAGCTAAATCAGTTATCGAAACGTCGTATTCTTCTACTAAGTCAATTCCAGTCAGGCCAATGTCAACCTGACCACTTTCCACCATACCCGGTATTTCCTGTGCTCTGGCTACAACTAATTTTATATCCTGACGGTTTTTAATCACTGGTTTGAAAGAACGCTCTCCCCTCAGTTCCAAACTAAAACCAGCTCGCTGCAAGAGCATAATGGTAGAGTGATGAAGAGAGCCGTAAGGAATGACAAAAATTATCGTGTCCGAGTAGTTTTTGTATACTTTCTTAGGATCAAAAATAGGAGTGGCAACGTTAATGAACTCACCGCCTTTCATCATTTTGTCAAAACAACTTCTAGTACCTTCTTCGCAAGCTCCTCCAATCTGTTTTACTCTAATCAGAAGAGTATCGTTATCGTTGTCTAGATAGATCTCTTTGACAAATTGGAAGTGTTTGGATTCTTCTCCTTTCAGCCATAGTCTTTTTTTCTTGCGACTGTATAAAGTGGACCCCATCGTCAAGACAGTAAAGTGGATAAGTTAAGACTCCTTTTGATGATTAGTTATTAGAATATTTAAAATAATAAATTGGGTTTGATTTCTTTGAGAATTGGGCAGCTGTGATA
>JABMPQ010000048.1 GCA_013202585.1 Parcubacteria group bacterium
GTATCATCATGTTACACCTGAATACTTACCAGAATATGTGAGTGAATTCTGCCTCAGATTTTCCTCACCTAAAATGTTCAGTTCTCCTCTAGAATACCTTAAGAAGTCCCTTTGACTTGTTCCAACTTGTAATGATTGCCCATTTTGCCCACAATAATGCGGGGTTCATAGTTTCGCATTATTTACTTTTGTTGCTATCAGTAAAAACAAAACTCGCGTGCTTGGATGCAGTTCGAGACGGAAGTGAGGAGTGAAGTGATCCCGATCTGATCGGGAGAACAAGCACCGCAACTTCCAACGAAGAAATGCGCCAAACACGCGAGTTTTAAGTTATCCTAACCAATGATTACCAACAATCAGCGTCGCAAATATCAAAGCGATCGTGTTTATTACTTTAATCAATGAGTTCAAAGCTGGTCCGGCCGTGTCCTTGTAAGGATCGCCAACTGTGTCACCCACTACCGCTGCCTTGTGGGTCTCTGAACCCTTGCCACCAAGATTGCCATCCTCAATATATTTCTTAGCATTATCCCAAGCTGCTCCCCCAGTAGTCATTTGAATAGCTACTAGGAGACCGGTGATAATAATACCAATCAGAAAACCACCTAAAGCTTTGGGACCTAATAGAAAGCCAACAGCCAACGGTGAAGTTACCGCTAAGATAGCTGGTAAAATCATTTCTTTCTGCGCCGCCTTGGTTACAATATCAACACACTGGCCATAATCAGGCTTATCTTTGCCTTCCATAATTTTCTTCTCTTTGAACTGCTTGCGGACGTTTTCTACTACTTTGAAAGCGGCCCGTCCCACAGCTTGCATCGCATAGGCGGAGAAAACAAACGGCAGTAATCCACCTAACAACAAACCAATTAAAACAAATACGTTATCGATACTAAGCACCATCGTGGTATCTATCTTTAACTTTTCCACTGCTTTGGCAACTTCATCTGTGTAAGCAGAAAATAAAGCTAGAGCGGCCAGTGCCGCTGAACCAATCGCGTATCCTTTGGTAACTGCTTTAGTAGTATTGCCCACTGCATCAAGAGCATCGGTATTTTTCCTAACCTTTTCCGGCAATTTCGCCATCTCAGCAATACCACCGGCATTATCAGTAATCGGGCCATAAGAATCGAGGGCGACTACAATGCCAGTAATAGAAAGCATGCCGACAGCAGCAATGGCAATGCCGTATACTCCCGCTAAATGATAAGCGACTAGAATTCCCACACAGATTGTCAGCACCATCGGCCAAGTACTTTTAAGACCAACGGCTAAACCAGAAATAATATTGGTACCCGGTCCAGTTTTTGAAGCCTCCGCGATTGATTTAACTGGCTTATATTTAGTAGAAGTAAAATATTCGGTGACAACCGTAATAATGATCGTTACCGCGATTCCTACTACCGCTGCCCAAAACAATTTCATATCACCCACTAACCACTTAGTAACAAAATAGAAACCAATTATTGACAATCCAGCTGTAACGAACATTCCTTTGTACAACGCTTCCATGATTTTTTCACCTTTAAGCCGAACGAAGAAAACTCCGATGATGGAAGCAATAATAGCCACCGCCCCTAAGACTAAAGGATAAGTGGCGCCGTTAGCCATACTAAGACCCAAGATCATAGCCGCAATAGCCGTTACTGCGTAAGTTTCAAAAAGATCAGCGGCCATACCAGCGCAGTCACCGACATTATCACCGACATTATCCGCGATCGTGGCGGGGTTGCGGGGGTCATCTTCGGGGATACCTGCCTCCACTTTACCTACCAAATCCGCTCCGACATCAGCCGCTTTAGTAAAAATACCGCCGCCGACGCGAGCAAAGAGAGAAACTAACGATGCGCCAAAACCAAAACCGACTAGTAAAATGGGGTCGCGAAACCAAAGGTAAAAAATCGATACACCGAGCAGTCCCATTCCAACCACACACATTCCAGTTACGGCGCCGCCCTTAAAGGCTACGTCTAGCGCCTTAGCTAAGCCAGATTTAGCCGCCTCGGCTGTCTTGACATTAGCCCGAACTGAGATACTCATACCAATATAACCAGCTAGAGCCGACAAAATTGCCCCGGCAAAAAATCCGATGGCGGTCTCAAAATTGACTGCCCACCATAAAGCAATGAAAATTATAACGGCAAAGATGGCAATCACTTTATACTGCCGGGATAGATAAGCCATCGCTCCTTCTTTAATGGCATTGGCGATGCCTTGCATTTTCTTGTCCCCGGTTTTCATTTTCCTGATTTGTAGTGCGAGGATTACCGCGAAGATAAGAGCAACTAACGCCGCTACAATCGGATAGACTTCTAATGGCATGGTTTTTATTAAATTAATTAAATAACGCGCTGCTAACCCCGATCAGATTGGGATCAACACCGCGATGTTTACTTTTTCTTAGACTTGTCAGCCTTCTTTTCTTTCTTCACCTTACTTTTAGCCTTTTTCTTTTTGGCCGGCTTAGTTTTTTTCTTAGCTGGACTTTTTATTTTGGCCGGACTCTTCTTTTTCTTGTCTGCCTTTTTTTCTTCCTCTTTACTATCGTCTTTTTTAGCTTCCGTTTCTGCTTTCTCTTCCGTTTTCTCTTCAGATTTTTCAGCCTTACTATCTTTAGCCTTCTCTTTTTCCTGTTCCTCCCCTACGACATCAATATCCCAACCAGTTAATTTGACTGCCAGTCGTACATTTTGCCCACCCTTACCAATGGCTAACGATAACTGATCCTCAGCTACTTCGACAATAGCATGCCTTTTTTTCTCGTCTATCCTAACACTAAGTACTTTGGCGGGTGAAAGCGCATTAGTAATGAATTTAACTACGTTATCGTCCCAAGCAATAATATCAATTTTTTCGCCACTCAGCTCGGCGATAATGGTTTGGATCCTCGCCCCCCGCTGTCCAACGCAAGCACCAATCGGATCAACTTCTTCTTCCAGGGCTTTGACTGCTACCTTGGAACGTAGACCTACTTCCCGCGCAATCGATTTGATCTCTACCGTCCCAGCTGCAACTTCCGGAATCTCCATTTCAAATAGTTTATTAATCAACTCGACGCGTGATCGAGACAAAACAACCTCCGGACCTTTAGGAGTGATACTGACATCAGCAATTAAAATTCTTAAGCGGTCACCAATTTGATATCTTTCTTGCGGCATTTGTTCTTGTGGCGACAAAATGCCCACTGCCTGACCTAAATCAACAAAAAGCATACCACCCTCAATCCGCTGTACTACTCCGTTGACTAATTCTCCTACTCGATCTTTAAAAGCTTCAAAAATGGCATCTTTTTCCGCTTCACGAATCTTCTGGGCAATAACCTGCTTAGCCGTTTGGGCTGCAATCCGACCAAAATTTATTTCTTTAGGGGTAACCTCGGTTCTGATCTCGTCACCAACTTTGACACCTTTTTTGATTTTCTGCCCTTCCGCTTTCGTCAATTCCCGTTGAGAATTTTCTACTTCTTCCACTATTTCCTGTACTTCAAAAACCTTCGTTTGACCGTCTTTAGGACTAAACGTCGCTTCAATATTCTGACCCTTTTCACCATAATCTTTGCGGTAGGCAGCCGCTAAAGCTGCTTCAATCGTTTCGATGACAGCTTCTTTAGATATCCCTTTTTCTTCGCAAATTTGCTCAATGGCAAATTCGAATTCTGTTGGCATATGTTTAGTTTAGACAAAAGCGTTCTTGATATGTTCTACTTCTGCTTCTTTATTAAATAAATCAACCATTATGGCCAAAACATCTAAGCGATAATTTAACTTAGCCAGATCTCTATTCTCCTGCCGGAAATGCTTAATCGTTTGTCTGATCTTATATTGTTTGTGAACACTAACTGCTTCTGCCGGAGTACCATATCCCCCACTAGTTCTAGCCTTTACCTCACAGAAAACCAACTCTCCAGCGGCCTGAGCAATTATATCTATTTCTCCTACCCGTTGCCGATAATTGCGAGTGATTACCTGATAGCCGTGAGCACATAAGTAGCGAGTAGCCACTTCCTCGCCCAGTTTACCAATTAACGCCCTCCTATTTCTCTTCATCTCTACTGGTCACCGATGTAAGGTAGTAAAGCTAGGAAGCGAGCTCTCTTGATAGCCTGAGTTGCCGCTCGCTGATGCTTAGCACAATTGCCAGTTCGTTTGCGATTGATAATCTTACCTTGAAAAGAGATAAAACCTTGCAAAAGATTAACATCTTTACAATCAACTTCGTGGATCTGTTGTTCGCAGATACGACACTTTTTTTCTCGATATGCCATGAATTTGC
This sequence comes from Parcubacteria group bacterium, assembly GCA_013202585.1. Lineage (GTDB taxonomy): Bacteria > Patescibacteriota > JABMPQ01 > JABMPQ01 > JABMPQ01 > JABMPQ01. Next base: position 4,273 of record JABMPQ010000048.1, read on the forward strand.
TTAAATACCTGCCTACCGGCAGGCAGGCCTGTCTATCCCGCCTACCAGCTTATATTCCGCTAGGCAGGCGACGAACAGGCTTATTACTTAAAAAGGAATGTCCTCAATACTAACTTTTTCTTTGTCATTATTGCCTTTGGCTGCCGGCTTATCACCCTTGTCATTAGTTTTTACTTCGTCCTCTACTTGAATAACTGGAGGCTCTTCAGTCGCATTCGAAGCAGCTGGCTGACTTTGACTACTACTGGCACCGCCGCCGCTACTACCACCTGGACCACCCAACATAATCATGTTATCAGCTACTATTTCGGTACGATTGCGCTTAACGCCATCTTGACCGTCCCATTGTCGAGTTTGCAGACGACCCTCAATATATACTTGCTTCCCTTTTTGCAAATACTGTCCGCAGATTTCCGCCAACTTTCGCCAAGCCACAATATTGTGAAACTCAACTCGTTCCTGCTTCTGACCCTGTTGGTCCTTCCAAGTTAGATTGGTAGCAACCCCAAACGAAGCCACATTTTGACCGCTGGGAGTTGTTTTGACTTCGGGATCCTGTGTCAGGCGCCCGATAATCGTTGCTTTGTTTAGATCCATAGCTTTTCCTCCTTATTATTTATTAAAAAAACTATTCTTAATCATCAATACCCTTTTCTAAGATATCATCCAGTTTATCATCTAGGTCGCTAATCTTAGCTTTTGCTTTCTTGCTTTTGCTTTCTTTTTTGGATTCTTTAGCGTCTTTTTCGGCTGTTTCCTTTGTTTCTTTAGCCTTAGCCCGTTCCGCTTTTTCGGCGGCCGATAAGACAGTTGGGGCCTTGATCTCGTCTTTACTCTTAGCCAAGCTGTCTTTCTTGACTATTAGAAAACGAATAACATCTTCCGTTAGTCGAAGCTCCTTCTCTATCTTACCGATTTTTTCCGACTCGGCTGTGAATTGCAGCACAACATAATAGCCATCGGTAAATTTCTTTACTGGATAAGCTAATTCTCGCTTACCCCAAAAATCTTCCATAGCAACTTTGTCAATTTTGTCGCTAATTGACTTGGACACGGTGGTCATTTTCTTTTTGGCGTCGTCCTCTGACAACTTTGGTGTCAGAATGTAAATTAGTTCGTAGTTCATGAGAAAAAAAATGAAACTATTAAGCAGTTTCTTGTGAAATACTGTAGCACAAGGTATTATAGGAAGCAATAGATTTGTGGGGGAAACACAGTGTACAATGAGTGAATAAATAAAACGCTATGTCTCTATCAATAGGGATCGTCGGTTTGCCCAACGTCGGCAAATCGACACTATTTAAAGCCTTAACCAAAAATCCGGTAGATATTAATAACTACCCTTTTTGTACTATTGAGCCAAATGTGGGGATAGTAGAGGTGCCAGATGAACGCTTGTCGAAAATAGCGGATATTTCGCAGCCAGCCAAAATTATTCCGACAGTGATTGAATTTGTTGATATCGCCGGCTTGGTTAAAGGAGCAGCTGAAGGTGAAGGACTCGGTAATAAATTCTTGGCTAATATTAGGGAAGTTGACGCGATCATCCAGGTAGTGCGAGTGTTTGCCAATGATAATATTACCCATGTTTATGAGAAAATTGACCCGGCTAGTGATATCGAAACAATTAATACTGAATTAATCCTGGCTGATTTAGAAACGGTACAAAAAGTAGAGGCGAGACTGGAAAAAGAAGCACGCGGGCAAGATGAAGGGGCGGCCGCGCAGTTAGTAGTGGTCCAGAAAATAAAAAAGGCTTTGGGGAGTGGCCAGCTAGCGCGCGAAGTTGGATTGGATATGGGAGATGAAGCTACTCAAGTAGTTATCCGTGAATTATCGTTGCTGACGATGAAACCAGTTTTACATGTGTACAATGTGGCGGATGTTGATGAAAATTTGCCAGCTGATTTGACTGGTCGCGATCACATAAAGTTAGACATAAAGACGGAGGAAGATTTACTGGAAATGGAGTCGGCAGAAATAGCTGAGCTCGGCGTTAAATCTGAACTTGATCAGTTGGTGGTGAAGTCTTACGAGCTCCTGGGCTTGATTACTTTTTTTACTACCGGGTCAGATGAGACACGAGCTTGGACTATTGTGAAAGGTTCGACCGCTCCTGAAGCCGGCGGCGCTATTCATACTGATTTTACCGAGAAATTCGTGCGAGCGGAGGTGATGGCGTATAAAGATTTTGTGGCCGTTGGCTCGGAAAGTGCGGCGCGAGACCAGGGACTGCTAAAATCGTGTGGGCGGGACTACATTGTCCAAGATGGAGATATTATTGAGTTTAAGATATAATGGGGGTGAACGATAAATGTCTAATTTCTAATTGATTTTCTATAAACTAATGAGTAAACACTCAGAAATTTCTCCTTCCGGCAATCAAATGTCGGAGACTGATAAAGCCAAACCAAAGAAAAAACGGCGGCGAGGCTTAAAAATAACCATCGTGGCTGTTTTAGCTGTGGCAGCTGTCGGTGGTGGAATGTTGTTGGCTCATTTTGATGTTTTTAACAGTGGGTCTGATGAACTAGCGGGAGGCGAGATGACAATGGAAGAATTCTTTGCTCAAGAAGGAGATACTAGCTTTGATTTAATAGATAAAGCACATGAGGAAGGAAAAATTGATAAAGAAACTTCATTAGTATATGGAGCTTACGCTGCTTTTGGAGACGAGAGATTGCCAGAGGAATATAACAGTGACGTGGTAGCTTTTGAGGCCAACCACGTATTTGCCGGAATACAAGAAAACTATGACAGTTTTAGTCCAGAGAATAAAGAAATCATTGATCCTTTTTTGAAACGGCCGGATGATCCGGAAAGTTGGTGGAATAATCAGACTTATCAGGAACTTGCTAATAGTGACCCAAATACGCCAGATATTGTAAAGACAGCAGAAGCAAAAGAACGAGCGGTAAAAAACATTTTCACTGAATATTTAGTGACTGCTGACGGCAAAGTGAAAGTTTGGTATGCTCAGATTGGCTTTTTCGATAACATAATTGACAAGATATTTAGATCTAAAAAAGTAGATTATTTTAACCAGTCTAGTCGCAAAATGGCTGAGGATATCAAAAAAACACTAGATCAAGATAAAATCTATTCAAGATTTTTGAATGATGCCATGAAGAAGGAGCCTCCTACTGATGGAAGTCTAGGCGGCGATAACAGGCTTGATATATATACGATTAGTCCCATAATGATGAACTACAAAAGATTAAAACTATCTGGCGTTAGAGAAAGTGGAGAATCAACGGGACCCGTATTGGGAGGATATATACCAGACAACTCCAAACGCCCTACTTCTGGATACATTATTCTCATTGGCCGAACAAAGACAATAATAGCTCATGAGTTATTCCACGCTTTCCAGGGCGCTTTTAAGCATGATGGAATCAAAGACCTTTGGTTTATTGAATCTTCTGCCGTTTGGTCAGAAGATTTAATCTATCCTAGAAATAACAGCGAACAAAAATGGCTTCGTTCTTCTCCTATTGCTAGTCCGCAAATTTCATTAGACAACAACCGATCACTTTTTCAACGCGAATATGGAGCATACATTTTTCCATTCTATCTAACCCAATCAGTCAATTATAGTGACAATATAATAGGGAAAATTTGGGCGGGATGTGGGAAGAATGGCTCATGCCTTAACTCTATAGATAAGAACATTAAAGGTGGCTTTAAGGAGTATTGGCGAGAATTCACCCTTTGGAATTATAACAAGCATCCGGTTGAACTATATGAAGATGAAGGTGGATTCCCGGAAAAATCAGCTTGCTGTGGAGTTTCATCTCATATAAGTAAAATTGGTAGCAACTCTATTAAAGTTGAGGACTCTCTATCATCAAGTAGCGACATGGAATATTTAACTGCTGCTTATACTGAGGTATTTAATAAAACCAACTCCTCTGAAGTCAAACAGATAGTCTTCAAGGACTTCAAAAACTTCACCGATAAGTCAGATGCGGCGGCTATCAAAGCAATTGTCTATCCTAAAAACGGGGATCCATATCTTGACGAAGAATGGACCAACAAAGAAAAAAGGCGATTTTGTCTCGAAGATCCTAAGGAAAATATTGACCATGTTGTTTTAATTTTTAGCAACGGCGAAATCAAGAAAAAACTAGACGCTACCAACATCACCGCCGAAGCCAAATCAGAATCCTGCTACGCTATTGACCAAGAAGATAAACTTACGGCTAAGATTGAAACGGATAAAATGGCTCCTGGCGTAGCTACTACTTCTACAGTTGATTCAAACATAAAGGTTAAAACAACGGGAAATATCATTGAGCCTGCTAATGAAGAAGTAGAATATGGTTACCAGAGCAAATGGGAGGCAAAATTGGATTATGAAGAACAATGGGATTCATTCAATTTCTACATAAACCCGGCAGCCAAGTTAGGTTTATGCACAACTAGACCAGGAAAAACAACCCACACCGCTACTTTCAAATTTGATTTAAGCTCTGCAAAAGAAGGAGGTACTTTCTCTACTGAAGTAAGTGGCACTAATGTTCACTACGACCCCTGGCAAGGAAGTTGTACCGTGATGGGAGTAACCATCAATGAACAAACTGATCCGATAGAATACAGTAAAGTGGGCTTGGGTGATGGAATGATTTATGATATGAAAGACGCCAGCGCTAAAATTAAATTCCCCGACTCTTTCGCCTATGGTGATAAGTTTCCTTATCGGACGATGGAGCCGATAGTGTTAGAGATTGAGAGGGGTGAGGATTAAATTATGCTCAACATCACCGACCTCAAAGTAGGTACTAAAATCGAATACCGCGATGAGCCCTACGAAGTTATCAAATCCCAACACTCCAAGATCGGACGAGGCGGAGCCGTGGTGCGGACGAAGCTTAAAAATATTCTAAATGGTAATGCTCTTGAGGAAAACTTTAAAGACGGCGATAAATTTGGCGAACCAGCTCTGGATAGTAAAAAATGTCTCTACCTATACCAAGAAGGAGAGCAATATTCTTTCATGGATAACGAAACCTACGACCAATTTTCTCTGGCTAAAAACGTTGTTGGCGAAAAAGGCAAGTATTTGATTGAGGACACTGAGGTAAATATTCTCTATTATAATGAACAGCCAGTTAATATTGAGCTGCCAATCAAAATAGATCTTAAAGTAGTAAAGGCTCCTCCCAGCGTTAAGGGCAATACCGCTGATGGCGGCACCAAGGAAGTAGAGCTGGAAACTGGCCTGAAAGTAAATACTCCCCTATTTGTTAAGGAGGGTGATACGATTAGAGTGGATACGAGAGATGGAAAATATGCGGAAAGAGTTTAGAAAGTGTGTTAGAATAAATACATAAATAAAATTATCAAAATGCCAAAAATAACTGTTTTAAGCGTAGTTTTTGTTTCTTTGTTGTTTCTTGCAGCTGCACCGGCAGTTTTTGCTTCCTCGGCTGATACTCTCCAACCTGCATCGTCAGACAGCCTGCCTGCCGGCAGGCAGGGCGGGCCCGCCTCCACTATTACTTACAACGAAGACCTAACAGTTAACAACACAGTTAGGGTAAATTCTATTCACGTTGGTCAAGAAGGTACCGGCGGTGTTACTTATTTTAATGGCTCTGTATTAAACGCCGGCGCAACTACTCCTTTCACCATCGCTGATGACGTCCGCATTGATGGTGGCATTTGGCGTGGTCCGAGTAAGGGTACTTCTGATGATATGCCCTTAAAAATATATGACACTATGGCGCCTGGTTTAAATAACGCCAATGATCTTGGCTCTGCTAGTTTGAAATGGAAAGATCTTTACTTGGCTGGCACAGTCACTACTTCGGGACTGCAGGGAACAGGTATCGTGAGCTCGGGTAATATTGCTGACGGAACAGTTGCCACTGCTGATATTGCCGATGGAGCCGTTATTTCAGCCACGATTGCTGACGGATCAATCACTGGGGATGACATCGCGGCTGATGCCAACCTGGCAGTGAACGAAGTGAATTGGAATACAGCCAAGACAGGATATGTGTCTGTCAGTAAAAGTGGTTGTATCGGCGATAACATCTATATGTCCAATGCCGATGTTACTGGTGCATGGTCATCAGATGGTACAGGTCACACAAACATGTACTGGAGTGTTGATAATCTGCCTCATAATGCTACTATAAAATCCTTTACTGGCCATCTGATTAAGATAACTGGTTCGACATCGAACATGGATTGCAACCTCGTAAGAACATCGTTCGATGATTCTTTTACGCTGACCACCTTAGCAACAGTTAGCACAACTAGCCTAAGCGGTCAGTGGGATCGTGTTACTGATAGTTCAGTTAGCAACGCTACCGTCGACAATAGTAACTATTCTTATGAAATTCACTGCTCTTCAAAAGACTATAGCGTTCCCGGTGCTACTGAACTGACTTCTGACGGATTCATTATAGAATACGAAAAAACATTCGCTGATTGATCGATTCAAGCATATTCAAATCTCTATAAAAAAAACCAAGCCTACTACCAAGCTTGGTTTTTTGATATCCAGAAAACGCCACTGATGATTATCCAGCTGCCCGCTCTTCCTTCACTGCTGCCCAGATCTTCTTCTCAATCTCGTCAGCTTTCTTAGGATTATCACGCAAATGCTGTTTACTTGCCTCTCTCCCCTGTCCGAGCTGTTCGCCATCGAGAGTATACCAAGCCCCACTTTTACCAACCACCTTGTATAACACTCCGGAGTCAATTAGATCTCCCACGCGCGAGATCCCTTCATTATACATAATGTCAAACTCAGTCGTCTGGAAAGGAGGAGCCACTTTATTCTTGACCACTTTCACTCTAACTCGATTGCCGATCACTTTGTCCCCCATTTTAATTTGCGCGGCTCGACGTAAATCGATACGCACCGAAGAATAAAACTTCAAAGCTTTACCGCCCGTGGTTTCCTCGGGATTGCCAAACACTATCCCAATCTTCATTCGAATCTGATTAAGGAAGACAACGGTCGTGTTGGATTTACTAATCACGCTAGTTAGTTTCCGTAAAGCCTGTGACATCAAGCGTGCTTGCAACCCCATATGGCTATCACCCATATCCCCTTCGATTTCTGCTCGCGGAGTCAAAGCGGCCACCGAGTCTATCACCACTACATCCACCCCACTGGAACGTACTAATGTTTCTACAATCTCAAGAGCCTGTTCGCCTGTCTCCGGCTGAGAAATAAGCAAGTTTTTGACATCGACGCCAATTTTTTTAGCATAATCGGGATCAAGAGCATGTTCAGCATCAACAAAAGCAGCCACTCCGCCCGCCTTTTGTACACTAGCTACAATATGCTGAGCCAAAGTGGTTTTACCCGAACTTTCTGGGCCATAGATCTCGATCACGCGTCCTCGAGGAATACCACCTACCCCCAAAGCAATGTCTAGCGAAACAGAGCCAGTTGGTGTTGCTTCTACTTCCATTGTTTGTACCTCACCCAACTTCATAATCGCCCCCTCACCAAACCGTTCTTTGATTTGCTCGACCGCACTGTCAACTGCCTTGCTTTTACCTTCCGCTTTAAGAGTGGTCGGCTTCTTCTTGTCCACTGTCTTCTTTTTTGCCATAGTTTTTTGCCTCCTATTAATTAATAAATGAAATTCGCATGTTGGCACCGCCGCTATTTCTCCATAATAACTTTTCTTTCTACCACACTTTTTCGATCCAGTTTATTAGTGGCGACAATTTCTACCATGTTCAGACCTTCTTGCAGGCTGACTGTTTCCCGAAACACACCTTCAGAATCTACATAAACTGACTGCTCGTTAATAGTTATATTAGCTCCTGGCTTAGTCTCGCCCACTATTTCTATTTGACTGTCACTAACGGTCGTATCTTGAGCTGGTTGGCTTATTATCAGTTTAGGAGCCACTGACAGGCCACTGATTTGGTACCAAAGGTAACCAAATAATCCTAGGATCAACAATATAATAGCGCCGATTTTGATAAAACGGGGAGTGACTATCACGGCCGTATTGCTGTAGGTTTTGGCCGGTTTGGATTTACTTTTTTTGCCCGCCAGATTTTTTATAATGCTAAGCTCTTTCTTATAAAGATCAACGACATTTTTTTCATCTAAATCTAAATAACGAGCATAGCTCCTGATAAAACCAATAGTATGAACTTCCGCTGGTAACACGTCATAATGGGCTGATTCAATATCGCGCAGATATCTTCGCTGAATCTTTAAATCACGAGCGGCATCTTCCAAAGTTAGGCGTTTTCTCTGACGCGCTTTGGCTAGAGCTTCGCCCGCACTTTCTCCTCCCTCTACTTTTTTTACTACGAAATCTTCGGACATTTTTTGTTGGTAACGAGTAATCGGCAACCAGTAATACGTAACCGGTAATCTAAATAAAAATTACCATTACTGATTACTGTCTTCCCTATCTTCCTCCTGCACATCAAATCCTTCGCTGGCAAATTTATCTTCACCTGTCCCCTCACCCACGAATATTTCCCGCGGCTTGGCTCCGTCGGCCGGCCCCACCAGACCCTTTTCTTCTAAAATATCTAACAAACGGGCAGCGCGCGCGTAACCAATACGTAAACGACGCTGCAGCAAAGAAGCAGAAGCCTTGCCCGCCTGTATTACTATCTTCTGGGCATCATCAAATAATTCATCGTCGGCATCATCACCACTAACCACACCTGGTATTGAGCTGGTAGTTTGTTTTTTAGTCACCTCATCATGATATTCGGGATCACCTTGCGTTTTGAGATGATTGGTCACTTTCCTAATTTCTTTATCAGACACGTAAATACCCTGAATACGACGCGGTTTACCTAAATCAGAAGTGATATAGAGCATATCGCCATTACCTAATAGCTTCTCGGCTCCGGAACTATCTATAATAGTCCGTGAATCTATCTGTGAAGCCACCGCGAAGGCAATACGGGAAGTAATATTAGCTTTGATTAAGCCCGTGATAATATTAACTGATGGTCGTTGGGTAGCTAACACTAAATGAATACCTACCGCGCGCGCCATTTGCGCCAACCGCACAATACAGCCCTCGACTTCATTAGCCGCCACCGCCATCAGATCAGCCAGCTCATCAATGACAACCATAATATATGGAATCTTATCTTCCTTGGCTGCTTTATTGTAAGCAGCAATGTCACGCTTACCCGCTTCCGAGAGAAGCTCGAACCTTCTTTCCATTTCCGATACCGCCCAACGTAAAGCGTTAACTGTTTTATCAACGTCAGTAATTACTGGGGTTAACAAATGGGGGAGATTATTATAACAAGTCATTTCCACCTTCTTAGGATCAACAATTATCAACCGTAAATCTTCCGGCGAATTCTGCCACAAGAGAGAGAGTAAAATAGCGTTAAGACACACTGACTTACCACTACCCGTTGCTCCCGCCACTAACAAGTGAGGCATTTTGGCTAGATCGGCCACTATTGGAATACCGGCGACATTCCGACCAAGCAACATGCTTAGATTAGAAGACCGCTTGGCAAACTCTTCACCCTCCATAGCTTCCCGTAAACGCACAATCGCTACTGCCTGGTTAGGAATCTCGATACCGACCAACGCTCGTCCGGGAATTGGCGCCTCAATCCGCAAAGGATGCGCCGCTAAAGCCAAAGCCAGATCATTATTTAAGGCCGTGATCCGACTCAACTTGACCCCTTCGGCCGGCTTAAAAGTATACTGCGTGACAGTTGGGCCAACATTAACTTCTCCCATCTCAACATCAATCCCAAAATTCTGCAAAGTTCGCCGCATTATTTTGGCATTATTATGAATATCACCACTAGTTGGCAGACCTGACTTACTCTCTAGTAAATCCAAAGGATAAGGCTGCCAATTGCCACTACCAGCTGAGGCATAAAGCGGTTTCAAACTCGGTTTCTTTTTTTTACTTACCTGATCTTCCAAACTCTTAACTTCTAGTTGCGACATAATATCGTCATCAGATTTTTCATCATCTTCGTCTTTAGTTTCATCCTTAGCTGACCGACGTTTTTCTTTAGCTTCTTTGACTCCACTAATTTTCAAACTTTCCTCTGGCAGTGCTTTTTCTTTAACTTTTCCCAAAATAACACTCACTGCCCGCTTGATACTAGCCAAAAATTCGACGATCGCCGGAAAAGAAATACTAAATAGCAAAATTAAGCTAATTATCAATAGAGCAAAAAAGATAATGCCAGTGCCAACTGTTCCCATCAAAGCTCGCAGAGGGTAAGAAGTGGCAAAACCAACATAGCCTCCGCCTTTACAATTATCAACGATTTCCAGTGCCTGATCAGACGGGAAGAAAAGATGAAAAAAGCCAGACAAACATAGAATGAAAAGGAAAGCACCAAAATAGTTAGAATTTTTTATTTCAAAATCTTCGGAACGTTTCTGGGCAATCATAATGCTCCCCCCCACTACCATCAGAAATATTGGGAAAATGTAGGCTTGCCAACCGAGAACATTTTTGAGAATTTTCTCTAAGAATATGCCAAAAACGCCAGTCAAATCTAGGAAGGAAAGAATACTGATCACCCCAAATAGAAACAAAGCCACCACTAAAACTCCACGGGCTGTTTCCGGACTTAGCTTCTCCAAACTAAAAAAGCTGGAGTTTTTACGCCGTCGGGTAGTCTTGCGACTATAGCGCCGCCGAGAACTAGCCGGTGAACGTCGTTTGGTTATGCGTTTTTTGTAAGTTCTTTTTCTTTTGGCCATTATTAGCAATATTGAAGTCAGGTGCAAAAACCCGGCTGTATAAATACAGTACGGATCTATTGCCGGATGCGCTTTCGTAACGAAACTTTCCAATTTTGAGTCAGAATCGCAACAAAATTTTGCGGCCTATCGGCTGAGATAAGCCAAGAAATTTTGCTGTGATTATGGCCAAAATTGGGAAGTTGCAGTAGAAATGGTATCCGGTAATAGATCCAATACATCTAGAATAGCGCAAAATAAGCAATGAGACAATACAGGAAAGTGGCGATATTTAGTGGGTAAGGTGCGGATAGTCATCCTAGTATACTCCCGAAAACGCGTCAGATTTTCCCAGCGTGCCTGCCGATAAGCAAAACTGCGCAAAAAAAAGACAACTCTGCCCTCATTCAGATGTTGTCTGTAGGTGCTACTGCTCGCGGCGGAGGAAGTTCAGGAGTCGCCGTTGGTAGCGGGAAAGCTGCTCGGGTGGAGTGATCGTAGCATTGTCGAGCGTATTCTCACATTTGCAGGTCCACGGTTGGCAGTCGGCCGTATAGATCATTACCAATGATCGCTTAAAAATAACTACGGCCCGTTTCATCATCTCGGGCAGCTGATTATTAATCCCCTCCTGGCTAGCCTCGTCGCCTTCCTTGGCATCCCAATCTGACGGCAGCGCCAGACAAGAATAGTGGATCCCTCCTTCGTGTGTTGTCCTACTCTCGTCATGAGCACACTGCCCTACCACATCGTATCCATCTTGCCGCCACTTCTTCGAGGTGAGAGCGTTGCCAAATGAAGGACCATCAATGGTCACGTAGTTTACTCCGGGCCCCAACTTGACGTTAGCTCCCTTGGCAGCATCGGCCAGAAACCGATTCTGACAAGAGCAGGTGGGCGGTGGACTAGCCAGCGAGACATGTGTAGCCGGGCCGCGCCGGAAAAAAGTCGAGTTCCGGTGCGCAGCGTCAAACGTTTGTTCAATCAACGCGAGCCGACCCATCTCAGCTTGACCACCTTCAATCGCCCCACAAGCACTAGTGGCCCAGATGTGTGACACTCCCAACCAGATCTGCATCAGCATATTGAGTACCCAGTCAATCCCACAGGGTGGGATCTTATGGCCTTCGCCATGCCGGGAACCGGTGACAACCCGGCCTCCATTCTGCAGATCGGCCACCACGAACCTGATTTTCTGCTCCCCGCACAGGTAGCGTAGAATCCACCCGATACCTGTGACGCCCAAACCAACCGCTGTCACGATGGCAATGATGACATGATACCAAGACGTCTTCCAAACCCGCTCGACTGGCAGGTTAAGGTCCTCAAGAATGCGACGAATCTCTTGGCGACTGAACTCCTCCCCAGCACCGGCCCCCGTTCCCATAGAGATACTAACAACCGGTTGCTTTTGTTGCATGCTTCCTCCTGGCTTTCCGCCTAATGAAAATTGTCAAAGCGCTTTTAAAGGACGCTTCAGAATGTACAAACGAAGGCTCACTATAACAAATATTATTTTACTGTAAAACCCATTTATCCCATTCCCCTATTGCACTCAATCAAGTATAATGTTGAGTAAATTGCAATTAACAAAATCTATGCCCAAAATATCAACCCGTGCTTCTTCCGCTCAATCCTCTCCGCTCCGTAAACTTATTCCCTACGCTGATGCTGCCAAGGCCAAAGGCACCAAAGTCTATCATCTCAATATTGGTCAGCCAGATCTAGAAACTCCGGCTGAGATCTTGGAGGCTATAAAAAATTACGATGAGAAAACAGTCGAATATGCTCCCTCCACCGGTATTCTAGCCTGCAACCAGGCCTGGGAGAAGTATTACCAGGATAACGATATTGACCTTAAAGCTGAGGAAATTATCGTTACTAGCGGTGGCAGCGAAGCGATTGCCTTCGCTATGAGTATAGTAGCTGATCCCCACGAGGAAGTGATTGCTTTTGAACCTTTTTATACTAACTACAATGGTTTCGCCTCCTTGGTTGGCTGTAAAGTTGTCCCCGTTAAAACTAACGTCGAAGATGGTTTCCGCCTACCGAGCAAAGAAGACATCGAAGCAAAGATCACTGACAAGACCAAGGCAATTATTATTTGTACCCCCAACAACCCAACTGGCACCGTCTATACTAAAGAGGAGATGCAACGCCTAGTGGATATCGCCCAGGAAAAAGATCTCTTTATCCTCTCCGACGAAACTTACCGCGAATTTAATCTCGATGGTGATGGACGGACTGTCAGCATGATGGACTTTCCGGAAGTAGCTGACCGAGTCATTGTTCAAGATAGTATCTCTAAACGTTTCAGCTCTTGCGGTCTGCGTATCGGTTGTCTCGCCAGCAAAAATAAAGAAGTGATTGCCTGTGCTCTCAAATTTGGTCAAGCGCGCTTGTCAGTAGCCACTGTCAACCAAGTAGCAGCCATCCCTGCTCTGGAAAATTCCGCCCAACTTGTCCCGCCAGTAGTTGAAGAATACCGGAAGCGGCGTGATGTCGTTCATAAGGCTTTGCAAAAAATGGATGGCGTCACCTGCCTCAAACCCGAGGGTGCTTTCTATGCCTTCCCCCGTTTACCGATCGACGACTCCGAAGATTTCGCCAAATGGATCTTAGAAAAGTATGAGAATAACGGCGAGACGGTAATGATTGCTCCCGCTCCTGGTTTCTATGCCACCCCTGGTTTGGGTAAAAATGAAATCCGAATTGCTTATGTTCTCAACTGTGACGACCTTAAAAAAGCGATGGATTTACTGGCCGACGCGCTCAAAAAATACCAAAAATAGCCCATTTGACCACTTTTTACCTAAAAATAGGGGAAAACTGTGGATAAATAGCCTATTTTGACCCTTCCCTGCCTTTACAACAACCGACTTCAGCCCTTATAATGGTTAAGTACAAGTAGAAACAAAATAATAATAAATGAAAGGGGGTGATAGCAATGAACAAAATGGAATTAATTGAGGCATTAGCTGAGAAAGCTGGTGTTTCTAAGAGTGAGGCCGAACGAGTCCTTAACTCTATGATCGAGGTTATCACTGCCAAGCTTCTAACTGACGAAGCTGTTACCATTACAGGTTTTGGTACCTACTCTGTTTCTCACCGTAAGCAACGTCAAGGTGTTAACCCACAGAACCCAAGCCAGAAGATTACTATTCCGGCTATGGACGTACCTAAGTTTACCTCCGGTAAAACACTTAAGGACGCTATCAAAGGTAAATAAGAATTATATAGCGCCCCAAGTAGGGTGTTATTTACCGATATTAGAACGCAAGAGCCGCTGTCAAAGGCGGCTTTTGTTATTGAGAGGCGATTGATTTCAAGGGCAGCCCTTGTGTCGTCCTTAACTTTAAATAAAAAAAGACCGAGCGCGGGTAGACCTTGAGTAAAGTCTATCGGCTCGGTGTAGGTACTAAGGTTTAGCGGGTGGAAGCGCGGTAGCGACGACAGTAGAAGGCCTCTCTTCTCGAGAGATCCCACCAGCGACCCTCGCGGCAGGCTCGAATAGCCCGCTCTTGGGCAACGCGTCTTTTCTGTTCCTTCCGAATTCGCTCGCCGTGAGCCGCGCGAACCCTGGCCATTTCTTCCTGTTCCTCGCGATCATACTTGATGATCCGCTCCAACCTCCACTTCTCCCGCTCCCAATCGGGATCAGGATATTTCTGGACGTAAGAGCATTCCTCGTGACGCAAGTCGGCGTCATCGTAGCCAACCCAGCAATCGCCATACGTTTCCTTTTCCCACATGATATGTTGCCCCCAGCCAGCGCAGCCAGAGACGCAGAGGGTGATCAAGACCATCAGAAAAGCGATTTTCTTCGCCATTGTTTCCTCCATTTGAAAGGACAAAGTTTTCACCACATAGTACCACATAATAAAAAAACAGTCAAGATAAGCTTCCTACATTCTACCCCCAAATGCAACATAACTAAAAGGACATCTCGTAATAGGTTAAAATAGCTTTGGATCATCAAAGCTAAATAAATAACCTAAAACAAAGATGTCCAAAGAACATTTTACCGCA
>JABMPQ010000049.1 GCA_013202585.1 Parcubacteria group bacterium
ATGTTTATGGGGCCTTTTGGTGAGGCAATTCCGTGGAGCGTGGATGGGGTAAAAGGAGTAAGGCGGTTTTTGGATCGATTGTGGGTAGTGGTGGATAAAATTATTGCTGATCGAGACCAGTTGAAAGATATTTCCGGCCAGTCCCGACTTATTCACAAGACGATTAAAGGGGTGACTGAAGATATCGATAATATGAAATTTAACACTGCTGTGTCAAAGTTGATGATTCAGTTAAATGGGGTAGACAGTCAACCGGATTGGCGGGGGAAAATCAATGACCAAGGAGAGTGGGAAGAGAAGAAGCTAGACTTTGCAGCGCTAGAGAAGTTATTGGTGCTGTTGGCACCATTTGCTCCTCACATCGCTGAAGAATTATGGGAAAAAATAGGTAATAAAGAGAGTATTTCACAAGAAAAGTGGCCGGAATATGATCCGAAGATGGTCAAAGAAGACACCATTGAGCTAGTAATCCAGATCAACGGCAAAGTACGGGATAAGATGTCTGTAGAGGTGGGAATTACGGAAAAAGAAGCTTTGAAATTAGCGAAAAAAAGCGAAAAAGTGAAAAAATATTTAGAGGGCGGAGAGATAAAAAAAGTTATTTTTGTGCCGGATAAGTTGTTGAGTTTGGTGGTTTGATTGTGTTGTGGCGGCTGTCGACCTCTTGGCAGTCATTTGCTAACTAGCGCTCGGAGTCTGAATCACCTGGTTCAGATGAAAATGCTGTCTCTTGATGAGATGGGGTATAAAGCAAATAAAAAAGCCTCCTATAGACACTCACGAGAGCGCTTGGAAGCTAGAGGTAAGGGCGTGTTGTGTAAGGTGCAGTCTACGACGTTGCCCGCTGTCATGGCATGAGCTCCAGCACGCGGCCATTGACGCCGTGATCAGATGAGCAGAGGACGTAGAACTTGTCCCCCGGACCCAGACCCTTGATCGGCCCACACGGCTCGAGGGTGATGGCCGCCGGCTCGCCGGCCTAGCGCCTGTACGCCGCCAGGATCTCATCCAGCCGCTCCCAGGTGCCCTCGGGGTAGGCCGGCTTCATCATCGTCAGCCCCTGCATGAGAAGTCCAGTCGTCTCGTGCGGCTTGAGCGGTGTTGATGTTATTCCTGGAAGCGTGAAGCTTCCCTCTGTCTTTTCGACTGCGATATGCAGCGTTCCCATGGTCTTCCTCCTGATATTGGTTTCCCCTAAGGGCTAGAACGAAAAGTTATCTTCTCGCTCAAGTCCTTTTAGGAAACAGAAACTTAAAAACTTAAGATATGAATAGTAGAACACGACGCATGACTATAGAACAAAACTAGTGAAAAGTAAAGCCTATTTACCTCAAACAACTAAAAGCGGCTTGTTTAAGCCGTTTATTATATCAACTGGCCAGTTAGCTGGCGGTAGGGAGAAAATCTACACCGCAAAACTATCTCCCGAACCCACAGTTTTAACATCCAGCCCTGCTGCTTCAAATTCTGCCACGGTCTCTGGCGAAGTGCAGTGTAGGGGATAAATAGTATCTACTTTGACTTCTTTGAAATATTCGATTGTCTGGCGAGAAATATCGTTAACTTTTTTCAAATGAAATCCTCCGATCACGGCGTGGATTTTATTTTGCCCGGTAATTTTTTTAGCATATTCGACAATGTTACAAATTCCGGCATGGGAACAGCTAGCGATCACTACCAGTCCCTGATCAGTTTTTATCGCCAGCGCAGAATCGTCAATAATAAAATCATCAGTGCGGTCACTTTTATACCAGTCACTCTTCTTGGCCTCAAAGTCATTTTCTCGTGGGATTTCTCCTAGAAAAGTTATCGAGTCTGATATTTTCAAAGGCTTATCAGTCAGCTCCAAGGCAAATTTGTTCTCAGCTTCCTCCTGACTCATTGCCAGACCTAAGTATGAATCATCTTTCTTCCGATACCGCTTGATGAAACACTCCGGATGGCATACGAGTTCCTTCCCACTCAAGAATTCCAAACCGTCACCATGATCCCAGTGGCCGTGGCTCAGTACAATGGCATCTACATCATCAAGACTGATATCTAACTTCTGAGCGTTTTTGAGAAAAATATCTGTCGGACCGACGTCAAATAATATTTTCTTATCATTATCTTCCAACAAAAGACTAAGACCATGCGTGCCTTCACATTTTCCGGGAGTGTTGTCGTTTAGGATTGTTATTCTCATATTGGTTATTAAGGGACTGTCACCAAATACCATTTCGACTGCAATTTCCCTATTTTGGCCAAATCTTCTAAAAATCTTTTCAGCTTACCTGCCTGCCGGCAGGCAGGGCTTAAGCTAAACCTCAAAGATTGTTTAAAATATTTGTCTCAAAATATGAAAATTTCGTTACGAAAGCGTATTTAGCGATAGTCCCATTTTAAGAAAACAATATTCTACCTTTAATTTTATAATCAATCATCAATTTGTCGATATGTTTTTTCAGCTTACTCTTATATTCTTTATAATTTCCATCCCGCAACGCATATTCATATTTCGGCAGCCACTGTGGATAACTTTTGGCGATGAAGCTGAGCACTTTTTTACTCGATTTTCGGTTAAAGGCATCGAATAAAAAATAGTCGGCGCAGTTTTTTCCAGCCTTAATTATTTCTTCAACTCTTGTAAAGTAAGGCAGGATCGGAGCTACAAAGATAGAAGTATTAATACCGGCCGCCTTGAGCTGTGCCAGGGCTTCTAAACGCTCGGACGGTGAAGCTGCCCCCGGATCCAGTTGTTTCTGATATTCAGGATTAATAGTAATCAACGAGAATCCCACCTTAACATCTTCGAATTGCTTGAGGATATCAATGTCGCGTGTCACCAGTGGCGATTTAGTCAAAATAGTAATTTTCGGTTGGCAGGGGATCAACTTTTCCAAAATCCGTCGAGTCAGCTGGTATTTTTTCTCTACTGGCTGGTAGGCATCAGTCACCGAGCTAAACATAATTTCTTTGCCGCGATATTTTTGGCAATCGTCAATCAACTCAGCGCCATTTATTTTTACATCAACGAATTGACCCCAGGGCTCAGTGTGCCCCGAGTAGAATCCCATGTAATCAGCGTAACAATAAACACAGCTGTGCTGACAGCCGGTATAGGGATTAATGGCATAATCGCAGCTAGGGATTTTGGAGGGAGCGATAATGCTTTTGGCTTGGATTTCTTGGACTTTCATTTTCCTATATCAACCAAGCCAACACCGCTGCGGCCGCAAAGCTCAAAATAGTCCCATTTACGATTTCGATTGTCAGCAGGGTATCAGGGTAGGTAGTTTGGATCCACATGTCAAAGAAGCGGGGGATCATTCTTACCCCGGCGATAATCAATCCTAGGCAAAGAGTTTTTAGTATTAAGCTGCCCGTAAAAGCAGGGCTGATAAATGAATAAACAAATGCCAGGATTAAACAGGGGATAAGAGCCCCGACAAAATACATCGTAACAATATATTTCGGCTGACTTTTCCATACTTTTAGGCCTGGTGAACCCTCGTGGCTTTTATATAGCTTGGCTACTAGAGGATTCACATAAAGTACGCTGCCCAAAATAAACCAGGCCAGGGAGGCAACAAATCCCGCTAGTAAAACTTGTAGAAATTCCGCCATGTTGAGTTTATTTACTTATTAAAGCACTTGACCTTATTATAGATATATAATAGTCTAATAGCAACATTCCGTAGACAGTGAGTGATCCCGCCTAGCGGGACTGTAAATCTCACCGAGGTGTTAAACAGTATTTTTGTTTGACGCTCTACGAGAATAGGAGCGTTTTTTATTTGAGCACAATAATTTCCTAAAATTATGGCCAAAAGTAAACAGCAAAAGGAAGAGATAGTCGCGCAGTTAACTGATAAGCTTAATAAAGCTAAGTCAGTGGTTTTGACTAATTATCAGGGTCTAACTGTTAGTGAGGTGCAAGAATTGCGTCAGCAAATGAAAGAACAAGCGGTCGATTATCATATTGTAAAGAATACTTTACTGAAAGTTTCTTGGGATCAGTCGGCACTCAAAGGAGTTGAGTTGGCCAAACAAGATGGTCCGGTAGCTGTTGCTATTGGCTATGAGGACGAGGTAGCACCGGCTAAGCTATGTTGGGAATATGCTAAAAGTCATAAAAGCTTAGAAGTTGGTAGTGGCGTTTTGGAAAACAAACTGTTAACTAAAGAAGAGATTGAAGCACTGGCCAAATTGCCATCGCGGGATGAATTAATTGCCAAGACAGTTGGTACTATCAAGGCCCCTTTAACGGGATTTGTAAATGTGTTAGCTGGTAATCTGCGTGGGCTAGTGGGTGTTTTGAATGCCATCAAGGAAGACAAAGAAAGCGCAGCATAATTATAAGAAGGCTTTAGTTTTAAATAATTAGTAACTAAATAATCAAAAATATGGCCGAAGAAAAAAAGGAAGAGAAAAAAGAGGAAAAAACTCCGGTTGTCGAAGCTAAAAAAGAAGAAGCTCCGGCCGCTGAAGAGTCAAAAGACGAAAAGAAAGAGGTCGAAGTACCAAAGAAATTCAAATCACTCGTAGAAGAGATCGAGAAAATGAGTGTCTTGGACTTAGCAGAGTTAGTAGAGATCCTAGAAGACAAGTTTGGTGTTTCCGCAGCTGCCCCGGTGGCCGCTGTAGCCGCCGCTCCCGGTGCTGAGGGTGACGCTGCTGAAGAAAAGTCAGACTTTGATGTTGAATTAACGGCTGCTGGTGACCAGAAAATTAAAGTCATCAAAGCAGTTAAAGAAATCACTGGCAAAGGTTTGAAGGATGCCAAAGACATGGTAGACAAGGCGCCAACTGTTCTCAAGGAGAAGGCTCCAAAAGAGGAAGCCGAAGAGATGAAAAAGAAATTAGAAGAGGCTGGTGCGAGCGTAGAACTTAAATAGTTTTTCAACGCACAATATAAAAAGACGAGTAGGGGAGGGTACTCGTCTTTTTGGTGGGATAGTTATTGCTCTGGATGTGTTTGGCTGTAGAAATAGAAAGAAACATGTGAATAAAAGATTGGTATTATATGTTGTCGCTTTTGCTCTAATCGGGACGATAGTTTTTTGTACTTTCAACTACAACGCTCTAAAAAAATGGGCAGACTATAATCTAACCGGAAAAGCTGACGAAATCCCCAGCCGCGAGATCAAATCGGAAAAAACAGACTCACAGCCAGCAGAACCCCAGTCAGACCATATTCGAATTCCCAAAATTGATGTTAACGCTCCCGTTATCTATAATTCTGGCATCACCGAAGCCGAGATCGTGGATAATTTGAACGCTGGTGTGGTTTTTTACAATAACTCTAGTCTCCCAGATGAAGCTGGCCTGGCGGTCTACTTCGGCCATAGCTCTAATTATTGGTGGCGGTCGGGTCAATACGACACGGTTTTTAGTTTGACTCCGGAGCTTACCACTGGCGATCAAATAGACATATATTACGGTGGCCAAGGATACATCTACCAAGTCACTGACAAAAAAGTGATCAACCAACAAGATTGGTCACAACTGCAACATCCGCAAATAAAAAACGGCCTAGCACTAGTAACCTGCTGGCCGCTGGGGACTACTTGGCGACGTTATGTGATTTGGGCAGAGAAAATACCTACTCAGCCTTAATATCTAGAACAATCCCGTAGATTTTGTTATCAGCCAAAACGTACATTTTCTTTTCTTCTTTATCAATAAATAGATCTTGGAGATTTTTGAATTCATCCGATTTAAATTGAGCAGTCAAACTCCCACTATTTTTATTGAAAGCTAAGATCCTCTCTTTTTTAGTGTCGATAATGTATAAATTTTCTAAATCATCAGCCGTAAAAATCTTAGTCGGATTTTCCATTGGTGTGGTAATATCCGCTAAGGCGAAGTTTTGTTTCTTCCCGCGCAAGTATTTATTGACCGTTCCATCAGCGAGCAGAACGTAAATATAACCATCGATAGTTATCGATCGAGCGTTTTCTAGTTCATCACTATCAGTCATAACCCACTCAGTTCCCTTAGAGTAGCCAGCAATAGTGCCGGTATGTTTATATATCTGCTTTGCTTCTGGCACCAGACGATATAATTTACCACCATATTGCGCCAGATCTTTAGCCTTGTTTTCTTTATTAAAAATTTCAATATCTAATTTGGTTAGAGTTTTCTGGGCAGCGTCGAATTCAGCTAAAGCGGGGGTGTCAGTTAGTAAATAGATACTCCCATCTTCGTCGTTACTAGCAGCCAAACGGAAATAACCAAGGTTATTTGATTCTTGTGAAACAGCTCGCAGTTCCTTGCTCGCTTCATCTAAGAGGTAAATCAAATTGGTTTTTTCATCATAGACATAAATTTTATCGTTGAGCCCAACTAGCTCGTTCACCGATTTTTTTTCTAGCTCTGCTAGCAGGATAGCATCATCTATTCTGGTAATACCTTCCGCTTTATCAAGTTGGTCGTCTATTTTAGCAATTAGATTTTCCGCTTCTTCTTTTAAAACTCCAGCCGCGATTAATTTATTGGCTTCGGCTTTAGCTTCTAGTAATAGATCTTTCGCTTTTTCCTTATCGTGGTAAATGAGAGCGTCGGCGGCTTCTTTTTCTTTACTCAGAGCTTTATCTAAAAGGATTTCATTTTGACCAAGTTCGTTGATCTGTTTTTTCTTTTGTGAAATGACAATAATACTGCCCAGAAAGAGAACTAACATCGCTAAAAAAGCAATCGCTAATATCTGGCTGGAGCGAGGAAGATCGTAGAATCTTTTTAGCAAACCGCGGGATGTTTTCTTGGCCAAACCAGAAATATTGCTCCCCAGCGATCTGCCTAAGGGCAATTTAGTGTCTTGTTGTCGACTGGCAGTTAGTCGAGATCTAGTAGCCGGACGAGAAGGTGACTTGGAGCGTAGAGAGCGGACAAATTCCGCCGATTTTTTACCCGCCTGACTTATCTGACCGGCCGCCGAACCTAATTTTTTTAAATAAACGTTTTTCTTTTTCTCGACGGTTGGGCGAGGACTGACTTCTGTGGCAGGATCGTTGTCGCTACTATTTAGATCGGGAAAGGACAACCCTTCTTCATCTTCGCCTTCATCGGTGACGGACTTTGTCGGTGGAACTGAATCAGCAAAATTGATTTTCAAATCGCCAGATTTTTCTGCCTGGTCAAAAATATTAACCAGTACGGCCGAAGCGGAATTTGGTGATTCAGCTAAACTTTGTTTGAGGCCGTTAATAAATTCAGCTGGTTGTTGTTCTTCAAGGCGGACTTGAATTTCGTTTTCTGAGACACTCTCTAGCAATTGAGGAGTAGCTAGGAACAACTGATCATCTTTGGTCAGCTGACCGCTAATAGTGCTAGTGAAAGTTTTCATCGGGGTAGCATCTTTGACTGAAACCTTGCTGGCGATATTTGCCAGGTTACCTGTTCGTAGTAGATAGGCCTTTGCTTTTCCCGCGCAGGAAAGAAAAAGGCTGTCTTGCCAAATAGCGGAAATAACCAAATGAATTTTATTAATCCAATCAGTGTAGCCTTCCGAGGCTAAGGTAGCCAAAGCATTATTAACTTTATTAAGTAATTGTTCGAAGCGCTCTGCTTGATCAGTTTCTTCGGCGGCGCGAATAGAGGTAATTATTTTTTGATTTTCTTTTTCTAATACGGTAGAGATAATTTCAAATATTTTTTGGGCTGTTTCCTGTTTCATTTCGATAGCGGCCACAAAAAACAGACTGCCAGATATATCTGATTCTATTACCCGAACGTCACTAAAGATTTTATCTTTTTTGTTATTAGATAAAACCAGCTTGTCAGATTTTGCTTTTAACATTAATTTGGATCAAGCTTTGTTTGTTACTATTATAGAGGTGATAGGGCTAGAATGCAAATATTTTCCGAAGTAATGACTGAGGTGGGCTCTTCATCAAATCGGGTGACGATTCATAGCATCTAGTAAGATACCCATGGGCATAAAAGCTAGGGTCATCTTAGCAATATAGTTAGTTTTGTTCCTGAAGCCATAAGATATTCTC
>JABMPQ010000050.1 GCA_013202585.1 Parcubacteria group bacterium
GCGATCATAGGACAAGAGATTATTTATTACTACCCGTATTATACCTCTTGTTCCATTTGATGGTGGATGCCCGAAAGATAGCCATGCCAGATTTTCTGGACACTACAGTAGTTGTCGCCTTAGCTGCTGCTGGCAAGTCGGAATCAAGACGCGACCTGCGGCATGCATCAGCTCAGGATCTGATTAAACGTTTCCACATGGGATCAATCAGTATCCAGATTGATGACTTCCCGTATGTCAATTTGATGCGCCTCATCGATGAGGCGCTGATGGAGATGGAACTGGAGCGGGTCTACTTCAAGGCGGCCGACCAGGGCTTCCGGCATCCCCATAACTGGGGTACTTTGATCAACCTGATCAATGAAGACTACGCCGATCTACTCGCCGGTTCCGATGGCCGGCCCAAGATGCCCGAGAGTGCCGCTGAGTACATGCTCAATCGGCTGCAGAAAGCAAGTGAGGTCAACGGCGTACCGCGCTTCGGTTACTTGGACGACCGACTGCCGGAACTTTACGCCAAGCTGGAAAAACACTGCACCGAGATGATCCGCACCAAGCAGGCCCTCTTCGACCTGGATCTGAACAACGCCACGATCGTGATCGAGTTTGCTCGTGGATACAAGAAGGATGCCGGGACGCCCTTCCCTGATCCCTTCGGGTACCAGTACTCCCTGCGCAAGCTTTCGACTCAGATCCTGGACCGCGCCTCGATCGTCTATATCTGGGTCACTCCGAAGCAGTCTCGCCAGAAAAACCTGGACCGCGCCATCCCTGGCAAAGAGGGAGACGACCTGCACCACTGCGTACCCAAGGCTGTCATGGAGGAAGACTACGGCTCCTGCGACATGATGTCTCTCCGGGAGCAGTCGGAGAAACCCGGTACCATTACTGTCGTCAAGGACGGGGAAACGTATCATGTGCCCATCGGTGTCTTTGACAACCGGTCAGATCTGACTTCTTTCCTTCATAAGCCAGAGGCAAAGTGGACGAAAGAGGAGTTGCAGACACTCGGCCAGGAGCTCGAGAAGACCATGAACGAGATCTGGACCACCATCGACCGACTCACGGACGAAGGCTACTACGCCGAGGAGTAGTTCTCCTGGAGGATCCCCCCCCCCCGAACCTAGACAGCACGCCAACAACGTTGCTGTTTTTTTATAAATTATTTTGCTGTACAAAATAAAATTTGCTACAGTCCTAAAACATAAATAATTGACAAATCACCCATAACTAGTACCATTCACTATTCTGATGAATTCGCTGGTAAGATACTACCACCAAACAAACCTGTACAGGAGGGACAATAATGGGCGACCTGAAAGCGAAATCTTTTTCAGCAAGTAGCGGCGGTCTGAGAAACAGTCTGGATGATTACATCGTCGAGTGGATGTCATCGAACCTTCAAGGAAGTACCATCATTGACGTTGTAATTGTTCAGTCTTCGAATGATAGTCATCACTGCATCTCGGCAGTCATCTTCTATGTCGAAGGCGGGGTTCGATCTAAGTACGGTCAGATGACGGGGGTCAAGATCTTCACGTGCACTCGACACCACGAGAAAGAACAAGAAGGTGACAAGATCACCGAGTGGTTACGTGATAACCCGGATATCCAGATACTGGAGAAAATGGTGCTCCAGTCCTCTGATATCAGCCACCACTGCCTGACGGTTGCCATCTTCTACCACGATCCCCAGGCCAATCAGTAGCACTTTCCCAACACGCTCCCGGCGTGTTTTTTTTCATTACAACAGCTCCCAAATAAAAAAGACTTTGCATTTACCCGTAGATAAACGCAAAGTCAGTCGAGTCGTCTCAGCATCTCTCGTAAAGACTCATCCAACCCCCGCAGATGACCCCGAGCAAGAGCCTTAGCTGCCGACGAAGGCTTTACCTGACCGCTCATGATTGTCCTCACTGTTTCGAGACGCCTTCGCACATCCTGAGCCAAACCACGACAGGCCTCTTGAATATGCATATTTGGTCCTGCTTGATTTTCATCGCCAGCACTCATTGATATTTTCTCCCTTCGGTTTTAAAAACCGGAAAGTGCAAATGAAATGGTTAAATTATCTTAGCAATTATCGACAAAAACGCAACCAAAAAGCTCCCCGTGTCCGAGGGGAGCTTTTGTTTTTGGGCTATGGATTGTTAGAAACGAGGGCCACCGTGAGGACCACCAGATCCGCCCATTCCTTTACCACCACGCTTGCCTTTGCCATCTTTAGGAGCGATATCACGCATATCGATATCATTCTCTTCCGCCCAATCTTTCATCTCACCACGAAATTCTTTCATTTGAGCTCGTCTATCCTCTGGCGACAAATCTTTAAGCCCTTCGTGCTTACTTTTCATTTCCCCTTTCTTTTCTACTAAAGCGTCTCTCTGCTCGGCCGTGATTTTACCATCTTCTACTGCTTCGGACAGCTTTTCCTCCATCTCAGCCACCCGCTCAGCTTGCATTTCTTGGTGATGTTCAGCAAATACGCCTTCCACTTCTGATTCCTCGACATTAAATCGGGCAGCTAACTTCTGAATCAAACTGGTATGACCAGCCTCTTCGTCTTGAGCCAAAGTTATACCTACTCCATAGACTCCAGCCGTTAGAACGAATGTCCCCACCACTAGAGTGGGGACGATAAATTTCATTTTTTTACTCATGATTGATAATTATTTATTAAACTTGAGCCGCGCGAGCGCTAGCTAACTCACCCGCCTCTACTCAAGTATTACGGAGCGCACCAAGATTGTTTGCACGTCCGCCCGATTATTTATTCCCTCGCCCCTTTGGTCCCCAAAATGATCTCTGACCTTTGGGCGGGAAGAGTTTAATAACATAGGCCTCAAACTCAGATTCTGTCTCTATTTCACCGACGATTCCGATGCGCTCCCCTGGTCGAGGATTGAAGCCGGGACGCATTTTGGTCTCACTAGAATAATATACCTGCCAATCTTTACCGGCAAAATCACGCAGATCGATTCTTTCTGTGACCACCACTATCACTTCACCGCCTAGTAATCCCTGCTCTGGCTGCAGCCAACGCTTTTCCTCAAATTGGACTGACCCGCGCAGTGGTCCGGCCAAGCCTTTTTCTACCGGTCGATTCACCCTGACGCAGTGGCCCAGAGCTCCCAGAGCCACTACTATTAATGACATAATACCAGCCACGACCACTATACTATGACGATATCCCCGTTTAGTTTGCCGCCAGGACAATATTCCCAAGGTCAGCATAATTATCGCCAAGACAATCAATAAATAAGGAGCAGTGAAGAAAAATAGTCCCATAAATTTCATCAGACCAAAATGCTGATAAAGATTAAAGTCCATATCAGCCACATCTAACACCACCAGAGAGAAAAATAATGCGCCGAGAATCACCAACACCCCGAGTAAAAACCAAAAAAGATAACTTTTACAGTTAAGCTTAATTTTGGACTCGGGCTTAATATTTTTTTCTTTAATCTCGGCGATAATTTTCTGGCTGCCGGCTTTACTCATATGGGTAAATTATAATAATCCTTGTTTAGTGGCTTCTTTGGCCAGTAGTTTGCGTCCGCGATTGATCAGCGAGGCGACTGTCCCCTTTGGCTTCTTAATAATATCCATTATCTCCTCGTAGCTTTTCTCTTCTAGAAAACGTAGCACCATTACCTCTTTATATTTATACGGAAGCTGGCTAATAATGTTTTCAACTTGGTCATAATGATCGCGGTCGATCGTTTCTTGGGCAATATCAGTGCTAGCCCGGAAAATATTTACCAACTCATCTTCTTCCAGACGGATATTTTGCGGACGAGCGTGTTTCTGGCGAATAGCGTCGATGACAGTGTTGCGGGTGATTTGATAAATCCAAGTGGAAAATTTTAGTGAATCGTCGTAGCTGTTTAGATAGCGATAAACCTTAATAAAAGCTTCCTGGACAATATCCTCTGTCTCTTCGATAGAGAAATAGGAAATACGACGCACGAATGCCAAAAGTCGCTGCTGGTAACGCTCCACCAGAGCGGCAAAATTATCGGGATTTTCCTTAGCCAGCGCTACTAATTGATCATCAGTAGCGCTCTGGTCCAGATTCGCCATATTGGGATTAATTCCAAGTCCTCATTTTATTAATACGTTTATTATAAAGAATGTTTGCAATAAAAAAAGGGGCAACTCAGTCCTCTTCCCAAAAACCCAAATTCCCTTATGATGGCTACATATAAGCAAACTACGAATCCATGAATTTCCTCAAAAATAAAAATATCAACCTCCTCAATCTCCATACCGGCCTGATGTCTTTTGGTGATAGTATTATTTATGTTTTTGGGTCGGTATATTTTCTGAAACAAGGCCTGTCTTTGCCAGTAGTGCTATTAATCTGGGCAGCGGTGCACGTTGCCAGAATTCTAATTAGACCTCTGGCGCTAAAGTTAATCCAGACAATTGGCCTAAAAAAAGGATTGATGGTTGGCACCCTACTCTACCCCTTTCTTTTTGCCATTATCACTCAGGTGGAAGGCTTGGGGATTTGGTTAGCAGTCTTTGTTGTCTATTTTGCTATTATTGACAATCTTTACTGGTTACCTTACCACGTCTACTTCGCCACTCTCGGCGACAACGAACATCGCGGCAAGCAACTGGGTGAGCGAGAATCACTGGTGACACTACTAGCAGTAGCGGCGCCAATTTTAGGTGGCTGGCTAATTGATCGTTATGATTTCTGGATTATCTACATCATAACAATGTTCGTTTTAATGTTGGCAGCTATTCCTCTTCTTTTTACTCCCAATATTCCCGAAGGTAAAAAATTAAAATACAAGCAGGCCATTAAAAGTACCAACAAGAGTGGATTCTGGGTCTACACTGGCTGGGGCTTACTTTTCACAGCTCACGAATTCTTATGGGTGATAGTTCTTTTCAAATTAGTAGGAGAATTTACTATTTTTGGCTGGCTAATTGGATTAGAGCTGCTACTAATGATAGTTTTTTCCTTACTACTCGGTCACTTAACTGACAAGGGTAAAGGATGGACAAATATTTTAATTGCTAGCGTCTTGCTTACAACAGTTATTATCGCTCGCTCGTTTTTTATCTCCGATATCCTGACAATTATAATCTTCGAGGTAATAATGGCTTTGGCTCTCTGTTTCTTTAACGTCCCAGCCGAAACGGGCTACTACAATTTGGCACAAAAAAGCCCAAACCGACTTTGGTTTCAAGCTTTTAGCGAAATGGGTTGGGACGTGGGCGGATTGGCCGCTCTATTGCCAGCCGCCGCCTTAGTATATTCCGGCGTAGAACTACGCCACGTGATGCCCGGCGCGTTAATCGGGATGTTGGTGATTATTTTCGTTTTACGTAAATACTTCGCTGATAGTGAAATAAAAGAGAAGGGTTAGCATTATTCTTTTTCTGGCTGCGGAACTCGTCGCCCTCCCGGTAAGACCGGGATGACTCCTCAGACACCCGCAGGCTGCAAAAAAGAACAATGCTAACCCTTCTCTTTTTGCCTCTCTATTCTAATTAACTCCATGCCCCGCTCGCAACGCCTCGCAGACTCGGCTAGCGTAGCGGGCAGGCAATTCTCCATCAGTTTATTCCGTGCCAGTTCTCTATCACAGCGATGCCTACGCCGTTTCTTAAAGTCTCATCCCCGAAGGCAAAGAAATTAGGCCAGACTCGTTGTTGACCCGTTGGTTCAAAAGCCATGACGTGCGGACCATTGGAGCCAGTAGGAGAAATGAGAATCTCGTCTTTGCCGTCTAAATCAATATCGCCGGAAACATTTTTGAAATCACCATGAACATGCTCGGCGTAAGCCCACCAGAAATTTTTCCGGGCACCAGTTCGATCATAAACCATTACGTGTGAAGAGCCATTATTAGGAGTTATATAAATGCGATCTTCAATGCCCGAAGCTGTCAGGCCTTGATTAATGGTTGATCCATAAGCAGCAAAGCTCTTTTTAAGAGTGCCGCCCACTGTATAGATATAAACATTGGGACTAGCGGGACCATGGTGAGGAGTAACCAGTAACTCCGGAGCAGCGTCATCATATTGAAAAGTACCAAGATTGCAACCAACACCACTAAAGGCAGCATTAAACTGGTTATAAAGCTCCCAATCATCTACGCCCGTGGCATCCTTATAAACTCGAACCGTAGGAGTCCGATCGCCTGTCAAACAAGCTGCCACGTCATCTTCATAACCATCACCATCAAAATCGCCAGCCACCATTGATAAACCATCTCTAATATCCTCATCAAAAACAAACATTTGTCCTTTAAGAATTGTCGAGCCATTTTCCCGCAAACCCAGCACTCGCGCCTGGGGACCACCGTTAGAAGTGGCGAAAATCAGGAATTGATCTTTAACGCCGTTCTTGCTCTGATCGATAGGAACAACGCCCGCTCCCCCAGTATAGCTAGTAGGAAAAAGACTGCCTATTTCTGAACCAACGGCCTCACCATGACGATCATAGGCTTGCAAACGAGTAATTTCACCCGGACCGGAAGTAGTGAGAATTTTAGGATCAAGATCAATCACCGTAAACGACCAGTTAGAAGAAACTGAATTGCCATTATAATCCGCCGCATCGACCGCTACCCTAACTGATTGTCCGTAACTAAAGTCGCTGCCAGGATTGATCGTCACATCATAACCACTCCCACCATCTGAGTCGATTGAACCAGAAAAACCAGACTGGAAAGCGCCGTTAGAGATAGCAGTGTGTCCAGCGACAGTAACATCCATACTAGATGGATTGATTCCAGTACTGCCATCGTTAATCTCAAAATAGACATTACTATCTTTAGCAACTGCCCCGGCATTACTGGCAGGATTACGGCCAGTTATACTGGGAGAGCCCGAATCAGAACAAGTCGGGGTAGATCGCGTTTCACTACTGCAAGCGCCACCTTGATTTATTTCCACTGCCTGCAAAGCTTTGCGCGTATTTACACATTCTGAACTAGCCGAGCCGTAAAGATCAGTACAGGCGGAATTAAGAGCGGTGTAAGCATCATTAAAATCCTCGCTACTAGTAAAATAGGTAGTGAGCGCCCGGTAAAATATTTGCTCTTCCTCGGCTCGACCGATGGCACTAATAGTACAGCCGTTATGAGTGCCGCCAACCGCCATTAGATAGGCAGCGTGGGAAACCACTGTACTGTTATGGTGAACTCCTCCAGCATCGCCGTAACCACAATAAAAACCGGAATGATAATAGCGATCGGGGTTAGCTCCCAACGAAGTACTGACACTAGGTGGATCTATCAGGCTACGAATAGGCGAACTAAGTCCAGCGACATTTATTTCATCACCCATCAGCCAGTCGTTACTGCCATCCCGATAATATTCCACCGCTTCCCCAAAAAGATCGGCGTAAGCTTCATGGAGTGCTCCCGATTCAAACGAATAGGTCAACCCGCCGGAAATAGAAAACTCCACTACTCCGTGAGTGTACTCGTGAGCCACTATATCGTTATAAACTAGACCATCACAGAAATTAATGGAGAAACCATCAAAATAAGCATTGGGACAGCCTTGGTCAACCGGGTAATAGTCGATATAAGTGTAGCCATCAGAATTTCCATAGGCGCTATACAGATCATCACCAATACCCCCTCGATTATTGGCACCATTACGGCCAAAAGTGTCAGCAAAATAATTATGAGCGGAGCCAGTAATAGTGTAAAGATCATCCACGTCAGTGCCTCCATACAAAGGATTGGCACCCCGGACTGATTGACCCTCGGAGCGACCATAGGTATAGCCGCCACTTGAAGTATCAAGGTCGCAGCTAACCTGACCGCGAGAACAATCCGCAATCCGACGAGAAATATCCATTTTACCAGTTATCTGGTACGTCAAACCGCCCCGCTGGGCATCAACAAAATAATATTCATGCTGGTGGGAATCTTGATCATACAGCTCAATTTCCCACACCAGCTGGTTAGATTGGTCAGGTTTATTTTCTAGCAAGCCCTTGTTAAGTACTTTTAAGTCGGCTGCAACTACCTGCGTCTGGTTCAGCTTAAATTGTTCCTGCCATTTTGTTTTAGCTGTCGCAACGGCCTGTTCACGAGAAAGCTTGGGGCTGACGTTAAGATTTATGTCGGGAACAACCTGACCATTAGCGGATTTAACCGCCGAGTTATCAGCTAAATGAACAACTATTTGCCCACCCATAACTGGCACTCCTTTATATTTCTGATCGTAGACAAGATGGCTCATTCCTAGGTCGTCTTTTTCATTTTCTACTTGGGCCAATTCTTCCGCTGAGTTGCTGAGACCAAAATAACTACCATACTCAGCTAAAAACTGGTTGGCTGCTGTTTCCGAGTTTAATTCAGCTAAACCGGTTAGATTAATCGGGATGTTACCAGTTTTACTAGCAATATAATCAACTTGGCCGGTGCTGCGATCTGTTTTATATTCCAAGTCTTTATCTGTCAGAGCGGCGGGGTCAACAGAATTTAAGGATTTTTCCGCTTGAGCAGCTGGTAATCGCATTTGATTATAAAAAAACACTCCAGCTAATAAAGCTAGACCCAAAAACAACCCCACCCCAACCTTTATCCAGCTGGGTATTAACTCAATGTTTTTCATTGTCCTAAAAGTTTATTTTTTAGTTAACCCCGTGCCCCGCCCCGACTCGCGGGGCGAGGCGGGCAGGCAATTCTCCATCAATTTACTCCATGCCAGTTATCAATTACAGCTATGCCGACTCCATTTCTGAGAGTCTCATCACCAAAAGCAAAGAAGTTAGGCCAAGTCCGCTGCCTCCCACTCGCCTCGAAACCTAACACGTGGGGACCGTTAGAACCCACTGGAGAAATGAGAATTTCATCTTTACCATCTAAATCAATATCGCCCGGAACATTTTTGAAATCTCCTCGCACATGTTGAGCATAAGCCCACCAGAAGTTTTTGCGAACACCGTTTCGGTCGTAGGCCATAATGTGAGAAGAGCCGTTGTTAGGAGTGGTGTAAATTCGATCTTCGATGCCGGAAGGGGTTAATCCACTAGTAACACCAGCACCGTAAGCCGCAAAGCTCTTTTTAAGCGTCCCTCCGGCAGTGTAGATATAAACGTTGGGTTCAGCTGGGCCGTGGTGAGGAGCGACCAAAATTTCCGGAGCGCCCGTATCATATTGGAAGGTGCCGACGTTACAGCCGACATCACCAAAGGGGGCAGTAAATTCGCCAATTTTTTCCCAATTATCCATCCCGGTGGCATCCTTATATACTCTAACCGTAGGAGCTTTGTCGCCCGTCAGGCAAGCGGCCACGTCATCTTCATAGCCATCATTATCAAAATCGCCAGTGGTCATAGAGAGGCCGTCCCTAATGGTAGAATCAAAAACAAACATTTGACCCCGGAAATATTGACTGCCATCTTCCCGCAAGCCCATCACTCTGGCCTGAGGACCACCGTTAGAAGCAGCAAAGATGAGGAACTGATCTTTAAGACCATTACTGTTGGCATCAATAGGAACTATACCCGCCCCACCAGTATAACTAGTAGGAAAAAGATCGGAAACTTCGTCGCCAGTAGAATTACCTCGTCGATCATAAGCTTGTAGTCGAGTCACCTCGCCTGGACCGGAAGTGGTGAGAATCTTGGAGTTGATATTGATAGTTGTAAACGACCAAGTAGAAAGGACTGAATTGCCATTATTATCCTCAGCCTCAACTACCATAGTAACCGATTGCCCATTATCAAAATCACTACCGGGATTAATAGCAACATCATACCCACCCTCACTATCAGAATCGATCGATCCAGAGTAACCAGATTGCAAAGCTCCACCCGAGATAGCTGTTCTCCCGTCAACAGTCACGCTAAGACTGTCAGAGTCTATCCCGGAAGCACTATCATCTATCTCGAAGGAAATATTAGAATCTCTAGCTATTGTCTTGGTTCCGTGAGCTGGGCTTGCATTAGAAACACTGGGAGTAGTGCCATCAGCACAAATCGGAGCAACACGAGCAGTGCTGCTACAAGCTCCTGCTTGATCCATTTCCACCGCCTGAAGAGCCTTGCGCGTAGCCACACAATCCGAACTAGTTGCTCCGTAAAGATCGCCGCAGGCAGAAATTAAAGCATTATAAGCACCATTAAAATCGGTACTGGTAGTATAATAGTTGGTCTGGGCGCGATAGAAGATCGCTTCTTCCTTGGTGCGACCAATACCACTAACAGTGCAACCATTAAAGGTGCCACCGATGGCTAGTAAATAGGCTGCCTTATTTGGCACAGAGCTGTTAATGTGTACACCGCCGCCGTCCTGAGTGCCACAGTAATAATTCGAACTGTGAAATCTGTCTGGATAGGGTGTGCTGGTTCCAAAATTATAATTATACTTGGTGGGATCCTCCATGCTGCGGGAAGCTCCGCCTGACAAGTCCTCGCCAATCTCCCAGTTATTGCTGCCCTCATAATAATATTCGAAGGCTTCGCCAAAAACATCAGAATTATTTTCGTTTAACGCTCCTGACTCATTCCGATAAGTAAGTCCGGCCGGATTACCAGCGGCCGACTGGATAGTAAAGAAATTAACGGCGTGGGCATATTCGTGACCGACGATATCGCTAGTCACATAACCTTCGCAAAAGCGGATTGAATTGGCAGAGTTGAAGAAAGCATTGGGGCAACTACCTGAATCATTTGGATCTAGAAAGTGATAATCGATAAAAGTAAGGCCGGAAGTGGTAGCAACGGGAAAATTAGCCGCACCGTCCCCCATCCCTCCTTGGTTGTTAGCACCATTGCGAGAAAATTTGTTGGCGTAGTAGTTATGAAGGCTGCCGGTGTAATTATATAGATCATCGGTGTCAGTCCCACCAACAAGTGGGTTTGTTCCTCTGGCCAATTGCCCCTCTGATCGACCGTAAGTATAACCAGCCCAGGAAGTATCCAAATAGCAATCGCCTGTGAAAAGACCAAGAGAGCAATCCCAGATTTCCCGGTCGACAGCTTGTTGGATACCGGTGATTTGGTGGATAAGATCCCCGCTTTTAGCATCGATAAAATAATATTCATGCTCGTTGGGCTTTTCTAGGTAAAGATCAACTTCCCAAACTAGATGATTATTACCATCAGGTTTATTTTCTA
>JABMPQ010000051.1 GCA_013202585.1 Parcubacteria group bacterium
GGCGTGTTACCCTTGACCAGAGTTTTAAGTTTGGTCACATCTTTGTCAGTCCATGGCTTGCCCGAATTTCGATTATATTTTGCCATTTAAATGTTTAATTAAATATTCAATAAGTTCATTATACCAAATTATACCTCATCCTGCCACTCTTCGAAGAGACTTGCAACAAAACCCCTAGTTCAAGGGGTTTAATTAAATCCATAGAGCCAAGGGGATTCAGTTGGAACCTCTTTGTTGGGGAATTGAGGGAGTGGCAAAGGCTAGCGACTAGAGTTTAAATAAAAAAGCACTCAAGAGAGCGCTTGGGAACCATGGATGAATGTGCGAGGAATAAGACGCTTGAATTTCGACGGCTAGTCGTCTTCGGGTGTCAGGCCGTCGTAGTCCCGCGAGAACACACAGACCATCTCACAGTCGGTGATGGCAGTGAGCCCATACGAGACACCAGCGGGGACGTGATAGCTGTCCCCCGCGCCCAGCTCGACCCCCCAGCCATCGGCAGGATGCAGCCTGACCTGTCCGCTCACGAGGTATACCGTCTCGTCGTATTCATAAACGATGCTGTTAGGCTCGGAGAACTCCGCGAAACCCGCCTTTGGCCGAAAGATCGTGACCTTGACGTGGCAGTCGTCAGCCCTTGGCAGGATGACACGATCGGACGTGGTTCCGTCGCCGAAGTCCTTGGTGAAATGCTCTTTGCCCTTCTTCTTGTGAATCAACTTTTTCATGGCTTAGCCTTTCTTAGAAGCTGTGATGCGTGTTTGCAGGGTGCTAGTTCAATTTGGAAGATGAGGCATCTTCCTCTTTGTCACCTGGTTTCTCAGGCTCTTCTGGTTGTCTCCGAACCTCGACGACCACTCCAATCACAGGCGGCCCGTCCTCCTCCTCTCCCTCGTCACTTTCCAGTCCGAGGCTGCGTCGAATGCAGAAGATATTCAAGAGAGCACAACTCATGGCACCCAGAATGGTCTGGATTCTGAAAAGCAGGAACGACATGATGATGATCGCACCAAATGCGAGCGTCAACATCACGGCGATTTGCTCGAAGAGAAACATAACTCCAGTCAGACCAACAAGCAGTCCCAGTATGTTACTCCAAAAGCGCAAACTTTTCAGTCCTGTCGCTATCGTCTTGAAAAGAAGTTCAGGTTCGATTCTCTCGTTCATTATAACCCCTCCGTATTGGGTGAATGTGCGGTCGTGATTTGATCAGTAGACTATATATGAAGAGGGATATAATTTCAAGGCTACTTATTCTTTCTACACTGCCCACCCCCACGGTAGGCAGTTTTTTATTTACGCAGTGAGCGAGCAAAAAGTAAAATCTATTTTTACTTTTTCGAGTGAACAAGTAAACAAAGGGCGAAGCCCTTTATTACCCTACCCTGCTACTCACTATATATATTACTCTAGACAATAATTGATAAGATATATAAACTACAATAATCGTACTTCGTGAGATTGGATATTCTGTTCACGGAATATCTTTGTTGAATAATGATTGTCCAACTGCAAACTTGGAGGAAAGACCGATGCCAATAATTGAAGGGCAAGGAAGGGAAGCTCTCGTCATCGTGGAAGCAGGTGACACTTCTGAAGATGTTATCGCTGCAGCCAAAGAAGCAGGTGCCACTTTCAAAGATGGTGAATACAATTGTATGCGGGTCGTCTATCCCACGTCTACCAGAGGTGGAAAAGATTACTCGAGAGAGAGTCCAGACACCTGTGCTTTAGTAGGTTTCGAGAACACGTTCGGGTATTATATGGCTGAATCTCCTCCTGACGAGGATGAAGAGGAACAGCTTCCTACCACGTGTCCTAGCCTCCCCCTCTGAACCCTCAGCAAGACCATGACCCATCGAACCTTCAACTGCCACACTCGGTGAGCAGTTTTTTATTTGACATACCTCCAAATATCTATTAACATCAAACGACTTTTGCATCTTCAGTCACACTGACTTTCAGTCATAGAAAAACACGAGGAGGGATTATGGGTAGCAAAGATTGCTCAGATCACGTTGTATTAGGACCATCAGTGGGCAAGAACAAAAAACTTGGTGTTCGCTACGATGCAGATGGCGAAACCAGCACTTGCATTGTCCACGAAGTGGAGAAGTCCCCTCAGGTGAGTACAAAGAGCTTGTACCTTGCCCCAATGATGAGGATGGTGATGTCTACCACGTCGTACGAGGAGGCACTTCTCATTCTGGCCCTGCCAGGGCAAACTCTCAAGCCTTCTGTAGCAACTGGGCACGCACTTTCGGGAAGAAAAGGAGAAAGAAAAAAAAGAAAGCCCCAGTAAACTAGGGGCTCAAGTACTATCAATACCTTCCAAGCAAGCCATGTCTACGGACGTGGTTTTTTTATTTACGCAGCGAGTGAGCGAACGAGTAAACAAAGGATGAAGCCCTTTATTACAACAAAACCCATAGTTTAAGGGGTTTAATTAAATTCATAGTCCCAAGGGGAATTGAACCCCTGTTTCCTGGATGAAAACCAGGTGTCCTAACCACTAGACGATGGGACCACTATGACCGCAAATACAGATGGAAAAATGATATCAGATAAATCTGCCCTGGTCAACGGAAAGCTGCCGCCCAAGACAGTCCCCCCTAGGCCTTCCTTAAGTCAACCAAAAACAGGGCTGTGCGAGCCCTGTTTCTTAAAGCTTATCTAAACTTAACTAGGCAGCTGGTTGATCGCCACCATCACGTGATTCCATTGGTCGAGCTTCGTTAACAACTAGAGTACGACCTTCGAATTCTTTACCGTCCCACATTTCCATCGCTTTTTTGGCATCGTCTTCACCAGCCATCTCCACGAAACCAAAGCCTCGTGAACGACCAGTCATTTTGTCCATGATAATTTTCACGGACTCAACGGCGCCAGCCTGAGCGAAAGCCTCTGTTAGAGACTCTTCAGTAGTACTGTAAGGAATTCCACCAACGTATAGTTTCTTTTCCATATTAATCCTTTTGACACTTAAATAATAATGTAAGGTGACCTCTTCCCATCCCGGCTTTCTCTTATTACACAACCCGCAAGCAGCCAGCGCACATCATCGGCTACTCCAGGCAAGAAAACTTATCGAGA
The DNA here is from genome assembly GCA_013202585.1 of Parcubacteria group bacterium. Lineage (GTDB taxonomy): Bacteria > Patescibacteriota > JABMPQ01 > JABMPQ01 > JABMPQ01 > JABMPQ01. Next base: position 3,094 of record JABMPQ010000051.1, read on the forward strand.
AACTTACAAGAATCAGTATAGAAGATTCGGATATTCTGTCTATAGCTTTTCCGGTCGAAGGACTGTCCTTGAGCCGCCCTTACTTCTCCCGCGAAACCACCTTCACCTGACAAAGCTCCCTAAATCCCATCATCCCACCTTCTCTACCCATCCCCGATTTTTTATATCCGCCAAACGGATTACAGGGTAAGCCCCGACTGCTCTGATTTATTTCGATTGTGCCGGCCGCTATCCGGGAAGCTACCCTTTGGGCTCGCTCCTCGTCTTGTGTAAACACTCTACCCCCTAGTCCGTAAATCGTATCGTTGGCCAACTCCACCGCTTCTTCTTCCGTAGCAAACTTCACCACCGGCAGCACTGGTCCAAAAACTTCCTCATACCAAACCCGCATATCTGGTGTGATATCAGTAAGAATTGTTGGCTGATAAAATGCACCGGCCAAATCCGATAGCGCCTGACCACCAGTAATAACTTGTGCTCCTTTAGCGAGAGCATCCTTTACTTGCTCTTGTAATAAAATTAACTGCCTCTCAGCAGCCAAGCTTCCAATATCCGCTCCTTCAGCCAAGGGATCGCCCACTTTTTTAGTTTCCACTAGCTTTTTCAGCTGCTCAACAACCTCGTCAAAAACAGACTCATGGACGATTAATCTCTTTGTAGCGACGCAAACCTGTCCACAATTCCGAAATCTCCCGTTATAAATAACTGGGATAGCCTGGGCAATATCGGTATCGGAAAAAACTATAGCCGGATTAGAGCCGCCCATTTCTAGAAGAACTTTAATAAACTTTTCCGCCGCAACCCGATAAAGCTGCTGCCCGGTTTTCGTACTTCCTGTAAACCAAATAAAATCTATGTTACTTCGTACTAGTTTCTCTCCGACATCGCCAGCTCCGTATATTTCTGAAAATACACCTTCGGGCAGATCACAGCTGCCAATTACTTCTTCGATCAACTTTCCCATCAGAGGACACTCCTCGGTAATTTTAAAGACTACCGTATTCCCAGCCAGAAGGTTAGGCACAATGCCCCAGATAGCCATCCCAAAAGGGAAATTCCAAGGGGATATCACCGCGGCTACGCCCCACGGCTCGTAGACTATTTTATGTAAAGACTCATTATCTTCGTGCGTAATTTCATCCTGTAGAGCTAATTCCGCATTTTCCATAAACCACTCGAATTCGGCCACAAAACCATTCGCTTCATTTATGCTCTCGCTAATCGGTTTGCCCATTTCCTTGGTGATCAATTCAGCCATTTCATCTGTCCGCTGCTTAAATTCTGCGCAAATAGGCTCGAGTAGTTCGATCCTCTTTCTAATACCCAATTCTTTCCAAGAAGTCTTGGTTTTATTAGCTAAAGCTACTTTGGCTTCAATTTCTTTATCGGAAGTGACGGCTACTTCTCCCAGTACCTCGTAGTTCCTAGCGGGGTTGGTTGAAATAAGCTTTTCCATAAAAATTATAAATTCTGTAAATATTCATAGCTGGCTTGAATTTCCGCTTTAAAGTCTTCATCTTCCGATTCCTTGTAATATTCAACTAGTCGGGCAAAAAAATCCCTTCTATACTCTATATATCTTTGTTCTATATCTCCTGGAACCATCGCCAGTTCCCGTTTTAGAGCTTCTAGACATCTACCTTCTTGGCCTTCTAATTCCGTAAATTCTATTATTTCATGCGTTAATTGAGGAGCCCTGAATTCTTTAGGCACTTCTTCGGAAATGAAAAGATGCTCGCCATCTGGATACCCCAAAAAACCAGGCAGGTCCGGAGCCACTTCCTTTTTCAAAACCGTGTAGGAAATCATTTTTCCACCATACTCAATCTCACCGGTCCCCACTTCATTAGCTGTAATCCACTTTGGTCTAGTGTCTACTCCACTCTCACTTTCGTCTACGCTCGCTTTGTCTCTGCCCATGTTATTGAATGTTAACTAATACGGAGAGGCAGGGATTCGAACCCTGGGTCCCGCAAGCGAGACACTTGCTTTCCAAGCAAGCCCTTTCGGCCACTCAGGCACCTCTCCTAATTATTTCCGTTGTACGTAGATTATTATACCTTGTTTGATGCTTGAAATTACTGGTGCCAATTTCACTAAAATACCTATCTACTTCCTCTTTTTTATATAAATATATTCTATGATGCTTATCGGTAATTTTAGGTGAGAATTTAAAATTTTCTAATATTTTATAAACGGAATCAATTAATAGCGGTGATGCGCTTGTAAAACACATGCCACGATTACAATAAGTTTTTCCTCGAATTTTATGCAGGTGTTCATATACTCCTCCATCTGTATCCATCAAGCCGCGCATACAGAATTTTTGATAACTCCTTTTCTTCCAAATCCAATCGGGCAAATCAACTTTCTGCTCAATCTTATTGCCTTTTACCAGCCCTTTACTTATTAAAAAGTCGACTAAATTTATACTAGAAATGACTAAATTTAAAGTGTTATACTTTTTTCTAATACGTTTACGTGCTGATAAACCAAAAAGCTCAAAAATTAAGCCCTCTATATAATCTCCATATTCCATATCCGTCTTAGCTCCCAACGAGATGACAACTTGCCAATCACTATTGATTCCACCATCACCTATCATAGCACCAATAAACTCTGCTAACTTAGATGACTCTTTAGGATATGAAATTTTCTTTCTGTGACTTTTAAGGGGATATTTTAACACCGCATTAATGCTAAACTACTCGGTCATCTTTCCACACAGCCCTAAAATAACACAATAAATGACAATTGACAATCTTTCCTGCCTATGCTACCCTTTGAACAAAGTAAAGTATTAAAATAACTCACTTTTATGAGTAGGGTTTTCGCTGTAATTCAAATAATCATTTCTGTTCTCTTGGTAGCAGCCGTTATGATCCAAAATAAGGGCGTGGGACTTTCCCAGACCTTTGGTGGTGGTGGAGGGGGCGGTGAAGGTAACACCTATAGCACTAAAAGGGGAGCGGAAAAAATAGTCTTTATCACTACTATTATATTAGCCATTGTTTTCTTGGCTCTAGCGTTTGCTCATCTTTTCGTCTAATAGGACTTACGTGTTTGGTACATTTCTTCGTTGGAAGCTGCGGTGCTCGTTTTTCAGACCTGCCCCGACCTGCCTGCCGGTTTACATGCCGTTAGGCATGCAGGCAGGTCAGATCGGGACTCGAACTACACCTAAGCACGTAAGCCCTAAACTCTAAATAAATTCAATGATCAAATTCACTAAGGATAATTCCCGTTCTTTTAAGTTATCGGGTAAAAAGAGTCCTGACAAAGATTCCGTGAGTAAAAAACGGGGTAAAATCAAGTGGAAATTTCTTATCCGAGTCCTTTCTAAGCCGGAAAGAATTATTATTTACGTGGCAATTATAGCTATTTTAGGTGCGCTGGGCTGGCTCGGTTGGGATTTCAGTTGGCAGCATATCAAAACTGAACCCAAGGGAGGTGGCCATTATATTGAGGGTGCCATTGGTGAACCACAATACATTAATCCCCTCTACTCTCAAAGCAGTGACACTGATATGGATATTACCCGTCTAGTATTCTCTAGCTTAATGGAATACAACCACCAGCAAGAGCTCGTGCCAGATCTAGTCGAAAGTTATGAGGTGTCAGAAGACGAGAAAAACTACACCTTTCACTTACGCCAAAATGCCTATTGGCATGACGGCGAGCAATTGACGGCTGATGATGTTGTTTTTACGGTCCAAACTATCAAGAATCCTAGTTATCAGAGCGTTCTCCTGGGTAATTTTCAAGACGTAGCAATAGAAAAGGTAGATGATTTTACGGTCAAGTTTACTCTCACTGGCGAATCCCTCTCTCCCTTCCTGAAAGAAAACACTACTTTCGGCATTATTCCCAAGCATGTTTGGCAACAGGTTATTCCGGCCAACGTCCTCTTAACTGAATATAACCTCAGTCCAGTTGGTTCTGGCCCTTACGTTTTTTCCGAGTATAAAAAAGATAAACGATCAGGTATTATTGACTCCTACACACTGGTGAAAAATAATAACTACCACCGAGAGTCGCCCTATATCGATGAAATTACTTTTAAATTCTTTGACGATTACACTACGGTGGTGAATTCCTATAACGCTGGTGAGATTAATGGCATTAGCTACCTGCCACCGGAAGAAAAAGAAAACATCAGCCAAAAAGCGCAAGAAAACATAGCTACCTATGATTTGAAACTCCCCCGTTACTACGCTCTCTTTTTCAATCAGCCGAAAAATAGTTTACTTAAAAGCAAAGAAGTAAGAAAAGCGCTGGCTTATGGCACGAATCGGGAGGAGATAATTACGCAAATATTTAACGACGAGGGAATAAAAATCGACTCCCCTATTCTGGAAAGCTTCCTTGGTCATAATCCTGATAGTACAAAATACGAGTACGACAAAGATAAAGCCAATAGCATCCTCCATGAAGATGATTGGGATGAGACCAATGAAGAAGGTTACCGCTATGATAGCGACGTTGTTTTAGAATTTACCATCACCACCACCGACCAAGAAGAATTCTATCGACTAGCAGAACTTCTACAAAAGCAATGGAAAGAGATTGGCGTCAAAGTTAATATCGAACCGATCGACCCAACTGAATTACAGACTGAATACATCAAGCCTCGCAATTACGAAATTTTACTATACGGACAGTTAATCGGTCACGATCCTGACCCTTATTCCTTCTGGCACTCCACCCAAAGACAAGATCCGGGACTTAATCTTACTTCTTTTAAAGATTCCACCGCGGATGATTTATTAGAAACAGCCCGTAAAACCAGTAAAGAAGAAGAGCGTGTTAAAAAATATCTCCATTGGCAAAATATCATCGCCGAGGAACTGCCGGCTTTATTTCTCTGCAGTCCTACTTATGCCTACGCCGTCGATAAATCAGTGCAAGGCATTGAACTAGAATATATTACCGTTCCTAGTGATCGCTTTGCCAACGCTACTAATTGGTATATGAAGGTAAGTTATAGGTGGGAATGGTAACACTTGCCGGTAGGTAGGCCACGCGCCGGGGTGGCGGAATTGGTAGACGCGCTGCGTTCAGGGCGCAGTGAGCTTTATGCTCATATGGGTTCAACTCCCATCTCCGGCAATGATGGAATAAGGGTTTTGCGAGCGTAGCGAGCAATCCCGGTCTGCACCGGGACAAGTCCCACCATCGGCATATTACATATATTTGTACATGTCTGAAAAATACTGGCAAAATAAGTGGGTTAATCGAACCAGAGAATCAGTTAACAACTTCACTCACCGTAGTTACGCCCTCATCAAAGATAAGAACTTTAAGACTTTACTTGAGGTCGGTTGCGGTAGCGGACAAGATTCGCGCTATTTTTACCGCCAGGGTTTTAAAATAACGGCCCTCGATTTCTCTCGCAGCGGAATAGCCCAGTCTAAGGCTCGACAGTCAGACATCGACTACCAGCAACAAGATATTCGCCAAGCCAAATTCAAATCCAACAGCTTTGATGTAATTTACGCTCATTTAAGCCTACACTACTTCGATGATCGGACAACTACCCAAATATTTAATAAACTCCATCGCTGGCTCAAACCAGGAGGATATATCTTTATTAAGTGTAAATCCACCGACGACTCTCTCTACGGCCAAGGCAAAAAAGTAGGTTCCGATATGTATGATAAAGGACATGTCCGCCACTTTTTTAGCAAAGAGTATATGGCAGCCAAGCTTAAACAATTCAAGATCATAAAAATCAGAAAAACTAGCTCAACTTATCATTTATACAAATCATCATTCATTGAAGCGGTAGCCATAAAACAAGCCTAGCGCTTCTCTCTCTATTTTAAGAAGTAAAAACTAACAAAATGCCACAGGCAAAACAAGAACCGCGCCTAAAAATCATTCCTCTAGGTGGTCTAGAGGAGGTCGGGCGCAACATGACCATCTTTGAGTACGACCGCGATATTGTTATCGTGGACATGGGTTTGCAATTTCCCGAAGAAGACATGCCCGGAATCGACTACGTCATTCCTAATATCAGCTATCTCAAGGGAAAAGAAAATTATATCCGAGGAGTTATCGTTACTCACGGTCACTTTGACCATATTGGCGGTATTCCCCATATAATGCACAAAATAGGCAATCCGACGATCTTTACTGCTAGACTCACGCAAGCCATCATCGAGAAAAGGCAAGAGGACTACAAAGAACAAGGAAAACTAAATATCTACACTGTTGATCCCGATAAGGACAACTTACAGCTGGGTAGTTTTAAGGTGGAATTTTTCCGCGTTAACCACAATATTCCAGATGGATTTGGGGTAGTCATTCATTCACCCGTGGGCTCCGTTATGCACACTGGAGACTTTAAGTTTGATCCCTCCCCGGTAGGAGAAAAGCCAACTGATATTGAAAAAATAAAGAAGTTTGGCCAGCGCGGAATCAAATTATTAATGTCAGACAGTACCGGATCAGAAACTGAAGGTGATTCTATCTCCGAGCAGTCGATTATGGAAACTTTGGACCAAATTATCCAGGGTAACAAAAACCGGATTATTATCGCTACTTTTTCCTCTCTGCTATCGCGCATTCAACAGATAATAATGCTAGCGGAAAAGTGCGGCCGCAAGGTAGTTATTCAGGGCTATAGTATGAAGAGCAATGTCGAAATTGCTGTAAAGCTTGGCTATCTCAAGGCCCAGAAAGGCACCCTGATATCACCCAAGGAAATGAAAGACCTGCCCAAAGAAAAAGTGATTATAGCTTGTACCGGAGCACAGGGAGAAGATAGGGCTGTTCTAATGCGTATCGCCAATAAAGAACATCGGGAAATCAAATTAATTAAGAATGACACGGTAATCTTCTCCTCTTCGGTAGTACCTGGCAACGAACGGACCGTTCAACGCCTCAAGGACAATCTTACCCGTCAGGGAGCGGAGCTTTTCCATTATAAAATGATGGATGTGCATACTGGCGGTCACGCTCTGCGCGACGATCTCAAGCGGATGATTCAGATGACCAACCCTAAATATTTCGTTCCTATTCATGGCAATCATTATATGCTGAAAATCCACGGTGACTTAGCCGCTGACGTCGGCATCCCTCGAGAAAATATTCTCCTACCTGACAATGGTCATATTATGGAATTTACTGAAACTACCGGGGCAATTACCAAGCGGAAAGTGCCAGCCAATCACGTTATGGTTGATGGTCTCGGTATTCATGATTCCAGCAATGTGGTTATCCGCGATCGGCAAATGCTCGCCAAAGACGGCATGTTTGTCGTTATCGCCACTATCGACGGCAAGACAGGCAAGTTAGTCGGTAACCCCGATTTAATCTCGCGGGGCTTTATTTACATGAAAGAATCTAAGGGGCTAGTAGAACAAGCGCGTAAGAAAGTGCGCAAGATTGTTGAAAGTAAAAAAGTCGATTCTTCGGTCAACTATGCTTATCTGAAAAACAAAATTAGAGACGACGTTGGTCAATTCCTGTATAGTAAGACTGAACGGCGGCCAATGGTGCTGCCGGTGGTTATTGAAGTATAACTAAAACCTATGGCAAAAATATTCTCTGGCATCACCCCTTCTGGTAAACTTCATATCGGAAATTACTTGGGTGCCATTAAAAACTGGGTAGAGTTGCAGGATAAACACGAATGTGTTTATTGTATTGCTGACTATCATGCTATGACTGAACCCTATGAGCCGTCAGAAATGCAAAAAAGTACTTTAGAACTTGCAGCCGATCTTCTCGCCGCCGGCATAAACCCTACTAAAAGTATATTTTTCATCCAGTCGCATGTTCCTGAGCACACCGAACTGGCCTGGATTCTGAATACAATTACTTCCGTTCCCGAATTAGAGAGAATGATTCAATTCAAAGAAATGTCTCAACGATTTGGAGAAAAAGCAAACGTTGGCCTCTTTGACTATCCTGTCCTTCAGGCTGCAGATATACTTCTGTATAAAACAGAACTCGTCCCTGTGGGCGAAGATCAAAAACAACACCTCGAGCTAACTCGTACTCTTGCTCGAAGGTTTAATAGCAGGTTTGGACAAATATTCCCTGAACCGAAAACACTCCTAACTAAAACGCCTCGAGTGATGAGCCTCAAGGATCCCAGCAAAAAAATGAGTAAAAGCTTGGGAGCAGCTCACTATATTGCTTTAACTGACAAACCAGAGGTAATTCAGGATAAAATAAAAAAAGCGGTGACAGACACCGGCGAGGAAACAGGCGAAATGAGCCCAGGAGTGGAGAATCTATTTACTTTGTTGGAAATTTTTGGCGGGAAGGAAGTTTATGAGAAATTTGCCGCCGAACATAAGGAGGGCAAAATTAAGTACTCTGAGTTAAAAGAAGAACTAGGTAGAGCCATCAGCGATTATTTTGCTGATTTCCGACAGAAGCGGGAAGAGTTGTTGGCGGATGAGAGTGAGCTGCAGGAGATGTTAGAAACGGGAGCGAAGAGAGCGCAAGAAATGGCTCGAAATAATATCGCCGCCGTCAAAGAAAAAGTAGGATTAACCTAAATAAACTAGAGCAACACTAATTGCCGGTTTTCGATTTCATTCAAAAACACATCATTAATATCTCCGACTATACGTTCTGCTAAATCATACCTCGTTTTTTCTAGAGCATCACTCAAGACCTGACGGGCATCATCATATCTGTCAGCACGATAATGGTCATTAAACTGATCAACCGCTCCTTGATCCACCACACCTTCACCTTTTAAATCAGCTAGAGTATCAGCTATTTCATGCTCATAGTCACCTATTTCTTGTCTAGCGGCTTGATCAATAGTGGCTCGCATGGCATCAGCAAAAGCTTTTGTATCGTCCCCTTCCGGCAATCCATCTAAAAATCCAATCATCTCCTCATAATTACTCCCGGCTACATATCCCAAAAGGTCGCCATTATTTAAATTCTGTCCTGCTAGCCAGTTTGGTAAATCATCGTGATCAAATTGCCGATCGAAAGCTTCTCTAATCTGACCCCACTCCGTCGTTCTCATGTGTGACACTAGATTTGTCAATTCGTAATAACTTTCTTGAACATCATCTGGTAGATTGGCTTTAACGCTATCCAAACGAAGTAAGGCTCCATTAAAGTCACCAGTGAGAAAAGCGTTATTAACTTGTATGGCAGTATTCTCATCAAGCCAACCAACTCTTTCCGCTACCCCAATTTTGTCCCCAATCGCACCAGACAAGCGACTAAGGGTTTGATTCTCTGCCAGGCGAATCGCTTGTTCAGCGCGCATTTTACCAGTTACCTCGGGTGATGGTCCTCGCCCAGCTTTGAAGTCCTTAAACTGTGGACCCACCGACACCCCTCGTTTGGTAAGTGCACTGTGCAAGTCAAGAGCTTCATCAGCCATATTAGAAAAGCTATCAAAAGCAGTATGGTCATCTTCACCCAAACGCTCCTCTACCTCTGCTATTTTATCATACATACTAGCTACATTGCCCTGTCTGAGCGCTTCAATAATCTGGGTTGCCTCTGCTTCATCAGCCAGCCAGCCATCCCTAATAGCATCATTAAGTAACTGCTCGATGGCAGTTATTGATCCGGAAAATCTAGCCTGAAGATCATCCGTGCTCTCTTCGGCTTCTTCAGGTTCAGCCTCATCATCTTCATCTTCACTACCAGCCTCTTCTTCGTCGTCGTCTTCGTCTTCCCCAGCCTCAAACTCCTCTTCATCTTCCTGGTCTTCCACATCTATATCTCCACCATGTTGACCCACCTTGGCGCTCTCTCCGCCAACACTCTGGGGATCAAATACATGCATACTCGACGAATCGATCGAGGCAATGGCACAAGATCTCTGGACACTAGCGATTAAATCGAGCAGTTCCTTGTTGGCAACAACCTGATGCATTTCCTCTGTGGCTCCCCTATCTGATAATACCTTTGTTGCCTGATCAAATTTTCCTGCTCGCAGAAGTTTATCAATATGTTCAGCGTCATCCTCATTAAGTAATCTACCATCACCAGTCGCTCCTTCTAGTGCAACTTCCCAATCTTCCAAGATAGCCGCCACCCCTTCCAAATCGGCTACTTCCACTCCCTCGGCTAACATCTTTTTTAAAGGAGAAAGATCTTCTCGAGCCGATCCCTTCTCAATTTGCTTCACAGCCCAACAAGTTCTGCCTACTATTTTACGCGCCTCTACATATTCATCGTGAGATCCAGATGTTAGATAGCTATCAGCTCGATCCCACAAAGCGTTCCTAACTTCCCTCCATTGCTTTAATTTAATGCTTGATTCCAAAGCTTGTCGGAGTTCTGGAATCATAAAATTTTCCATCTCACCTAATTCTTTCATGCCATATTCTAGACTTTCTTCGGGCTTTATCGTAGCCCAAGGATCAACGCCCTCTTGCCTTAACACATAAGATACTCCACCAATCATACCCGTCACTCTATCGACATCACCCTCATATTCATGTTGTGCTAGGTCTCTCAGATATTTAAGTAATTGCCCCCATTTTTCTTCCGCGACAAATCCTTCAACGACTGCAACATTTTTCTCTTTAATAACCCCGATTTCTTTCAGTCCATCAATTCGAAGGCCAACTTTGCCAGCTGTGTCTAAAGATTTCTCCTCTTCTTCGTCATAAATCCGTTCGAAATATCCTCGCGACACCTTGCTAAGTAGATCATATATTTTGTCAGAGGCTTGATACTCAGGTGTTTCTTCTTCGTATTGATCATCTATTGCTAGTAATATAGTAGCGATCGCTTTATAAGCATCCTTCACTTCCTTGGCTGGATTGCCGCCATCTAGACAAACAGCTAAATGAACTTTGATCTGATCCGCTTCCTCTACGCCTTGCAACGCTTCTATCTGCTGATGTATTTCCTGAACTTGTCTGGCTTGTTTGTCTTGTCGGCCTTCTAATACCTTCGCGCCATACATCTCTCTGACAGATCTACCTATCTGTCTTTTTGCCCAGCCGTATTTCTTGTCATCTTCAGAAACAGATTCTTGCCTAGCCCACTCATCAAGTTGGCTATAAAGAGCTGTTCTATATCCCTCATAATCTCCTTGGGCGAGCATATCATACAAATCTCCCACCGCATCATCAGCTATCACACCCCCCTCAATTAAGGGAGATAAATTATCACGTAAAATATCATCGATGCCTTTCACATCGTCAACATTGTCAGGTTCAGGCTCACTGCGACGTCCAGCTGGCATCGGACGAGGTTCTCCGCCACCTCCGCCTGGGGCAGGTCTACTGCCCGGCCTCCGACCAGTTCGCGGCGTTCCAGCTGCCTGATCGTCTGCTCCTTGTATCAGCTCCGCCGACTCTATTTTGCCGGCTTCTTCTAATATACCGCCGTGGAATTCTACCATTCTTCGAGCCCATTTATAGGGATCGCTACCTCTCTGATGAGATCTACCTGAGGCAATTTCTTTAAACGACCGAACTATCGTAGCCCAATATCCTTCATAATCATCCTCCTCAAGTAAAGCTTTGAGTTCCGCCTGAATGTCCGGCGAAATAATGTTTCGTTTTACTAATTTCTCAAAATCATCATAAAGTTTATCATCTAAAGTAAGTTCTGCTGCTTCACCACCAGCATCCTGTCCAAATTCTTTCATCAAATGGACAGCGTAGCCTACTCTTGCTTTCGCTGCTTGACGTTTTTCACCTTTTAATTTTTTACGTTTAGTACACACAGCTAAAATGTCATTCAAAGCCGTTTGATATTCATCAAATTTGCCCTCCTTTATCAAAGTCGCTAATTCTTCTCGTCTATCACGAGGAACAATAGGCGGGGTTTCTGATTTACCTTTCCTGCCTAGTTGATCTAAGTGGACGAGAAGCTTACTTTTCAAGCTCTCCTCGCCTGTCTCTGATTCACTATCGGAAGCACTGCCTGGTTCAGAAGTAACAACCCTTGGCGCAGCACCAGTCCCAACATCGGTACCAAGTATAGTAGGTTTTCTCCCGGGTTTGGCGGGAGCTGGTTTACGATCACCAGTTGGCTTACTAGAGCCACCACCAAACATCCTGGTAGTATCATCTTTATTCTTCATCCTGTCCTTAATAAAAGAAAAAGCTCGGACAAGCTGTTCCTTGTTCAAGCTATCTAAATCTGCCCCAAATACTTCTTGGGCGTATTTTTTATTAAATTGATCTTCTTTTATCCCCTTCGAAAGCAACTCTTCCCGCAAGTCCGCCCTGAGTACTCCTTTCCTCTTCTCTTTCGGTTCCGTGCCAGCTTTATTTTCCGTCCCGGCGGGCTCGACTACTTTTTTTTTTGGATCGGGGTCGCCTTCGCCTGTTCCAGACTCACCCTTAGGCTTATTGTCTTCCTCACCATCTTTCTTCGGCTTACCCCCCTTCTCTTTAGGCTTCTGCTTAAAAGTATCATTAACCGCTTGCATAACATCGGCATTCTGATGAACTGACAAAGCCAGTGCCTCGCCAATAGCTTTCAAACTATCATTAACTTCTTGCAGGGATTCCTCTAGCTCCTTTGATTTATCCAAAGCTCGTTTTCGAGGTAAGTGGGATAAACCAGCCGTAGCAATATAAATAGCTATGCCTCCTACACCCATCTTACTCTCTACTTCTTTCCTGATAGCAGTTCTACGTTTACCTACATCTTTGATATCTAAAGCCTTTCTAATAACCGATTGGTCGACTCCATATTTATTACAAACTTTTTTAATCTGGTCTTCTACTTCGGCACTTTTTTCTTTCTTCCCGCTAGCATCCTTTAAGTTACCGTGAATACTATCTAGCCGATTAGGATCTCCCACTGCTAGATTCTGCATCGATTTCTGTAAAGCTTCCCTGATTCCTTTTTCACCCACTATCTTATAAACAGTAGCAAACTTACCAGATTTATCTCTAGCCTCTTTAATAACTTTATCAGTTAAATCTTCGTTAACGTCGCGAGCCTTCTCTAGGGCAGTATTGTAAGCATCGAGGTGAGGTTCCATCGTCCCGAAATCCTGAGGCTGAGCTTTGCTCTCGGCGAAACGGTTGAAAAGATCAGTGGCTCCCCGCTGTTCGCAGAGTGTACGAAAACGATCCCGGTGGCCACCAGTTTGATCATTCATTATCTCGGGAATAGACATCTCAATCTTAGGACGTTCCGGTTGAGTAGGGGTTTCGGGAGATTGGTTGGCTGTTCGTGCCATAGATATATATTATCAAGTAATAGTCGCGTTTACCCAAAAACCACCAAATGCTTGTCAGCTGACGGTGGTTTTAGATGTTCATATGCAAAAATATCTTAATTATCACTAGCCTGCAGGGATTCTTTTACTTCAAGAGCCTTTAGCTTGTCTTCTAGGCCTTTCTTCGTCGCCTCCATATCCTTGATAGCGGCCAAGCCTTGTTGCTGGAAATCAGCCACCGCCTGGTCTTGACCACCGACGATCTTACTTAAGCTTTCCTCAAAAAATAGCATTATCAAATTATCTTGCATTTCCTTAGGAAATTCCTCGAAATGCTCTACCAAAAAGCTTTTGACTTTAGCTTCATCGCCTTTAGCAATCAGGCCTTTCAGTTCCTTGTATAATTCATCAAACTTTTTTGTGTCCATAATATTTTTTGTTTATATCCTTTTGTCCCTATTCTAGCTTATGCAGGATTTTCCGCCATACGAAATTTATCAATAGCAGAATCTACTTTACCTCCCATCATCCACTGGGCAATTTCCCCCAGAATCCCGAGAGATTTCTTTCCCTTAGCAGTAACTCGACCCTTTAGCTTTTTCCGGAGTTTTTCTGTAAGTTTTGCCTGTTCTTCCGCACTCTTATCAGCCGTTTTGTTTTTCTTATGAAACTTTGCCACTTCTAAATCTATTTCATCGGAATCTAACATCATTTCAGCAGCTTCGGCACCAGAAACAACTTGCTCTTTCAAATCTCTATCGGGATCATCACTAATGAGAGCTATATCGATAGCCTCTTGGATACTTTTATTACTAATACTACCACCCAAAGCAAGACCCAGCTTATTTTGAGCATGAATAAGCTTATTCTGTTCATCATTATAAAGCTCTCTCTCGTCTTCTAGATCAGAAACACCCTGCTTTATTAAATCAATTCTCTTTGCAACCATTGCTTTCCTTATAGACCAGGACACATTTGGTAATTTGATGTTAGCCTCAACAGGAATAACAAGCTTTCCAAAAGCTTCATCTCGTTCTCTTTCATCCTTTATGTCTAAAACTTTTTTTAATTCTCTGGTGTCACTATCGGGATCAATCAATACACGAAACGAGTCTGTTCTCATGGTTTCGTCTTCTATCTTAGATATCTGAGCCACCAAACTCATGTCAACTTTATACTCCTTGCACACCTCTCCAATCTTCTTATGTCTGGACTCAGTAACCTTATCGGTGACCTGCTCTCCTTCCATGCATTCACTTATCTTCTGATAACGGGCAGGATCCTCGACAAATAAAATGTCCAATTTATGTTTTATCACTGTAGCCATTCCTTCATAACCAACTCTGCTGCTTAACATCTCCAACTCGGAAGGATCTGTAATAGTATCTCCGTCTCTACCGGAACTATAAAAAGCCAGCTCCCTTATTCTATCCGGACTCATTTTGCTTTTCAGCTCTTTGGTCGTTTCTCTAATCTTGGCTATCTCTTGTTGATATTTATAAAGATCACCAAGATCAGACTCGTAATTAATTTTTCTGGCTACTAACCGTTCAGCCAAGCCATGCTCGGTTTCTTCGGGATCATAATCCTCAATCTCATGCTCTGGATCTGCTTCTTCCCTTTTTAGTTCTCCTATTAAAGTACCTTGATCTTTATCTTTTAATATAGCCATCAAAAGAGCAGTGTCTTCTGGGCTTTTTAGCATGTCCTTAATCGAAGCGGCATGCCCTTCTTTTTCCTTCATCACGTTGACCACTCGCGCTCTATCTGCATTTTTATCCATTTTTCTAAAGTTATTTTATTAACATAATCTATTATATCATCAATAGGATAAAAGGTCAACCCCTTTTTGTGAACGCCAAATTCGCTCTAATTTTCGCGCAAAAAAAGCCGACGGTGGGATTCGAACCCACGACCTACTGTTTACAAAACAGTTGCTCTAGCCACTGAGCTACATCGGCAGAATACATACTAAAAGCTCAAAAAATATTGAGCTTTGTGTTTAGTTTTTTATTTGGGCCGGGCAGGACTCGAACCTGCGTAGACCGAAGTCATCAGATTTACAGTCTGACCCATTTGACCACTTTGGTACCGACCCATTTACACAAAGCCGTTGCGCAGATTCGAACTGCGTACCTACTCCTTACCATGGAGTCGCTCTGCCAATTGAGCTACAACGGCTCGTCACTGCTTATTCTAGCTCCTTAATCTCCGCCAACTCCTTCTTTGTTTCTTCCTCGTCAGGCTCTATCTTGAAAACTTGCTCAAACGACTTACGAGCGTCAGCAAAATTCCGCTGCCGCTTGTATATTTTACCCAGACCCTTATAGGCCCGAAAGTTTTTCGGGTCTTTGGCAATTATTTCAATATACACCTTCTCAGCTTGTTCAAAGTCACCCTTACCAAAATACCCGGATGCTTTTTCCAGTAAATCGACAATTTCATCAGCGTTAGCGGCGGGAGCAGCTTCCACTGCAGTTGGCTTGTCTTCAGCCAGTTGCGACAATTCTTCTTCATCCTGCTCGGCCGGCAGGGCTTTAGCTTTCTGTTTTACTTCTTGCCTAACTTCCTTGGCTCGAAAAGTAGCTAGCCGGAAAAATCGTACGCTAAGCTGTTTAACTTTATGCGCAAACATTTTTAGGCTCTGCTTAATCAACTTCCATTCTTTGCTTTCTTTTTTGGGTAAATCTCCTTCCTTGGCTTCAGCCGTCTTGGAAGCTTTACGGGCTACCACGACAATAATAAGAAGCAACGCCACTACGACAATTGTTTGGGGAATGTAATCAAACATTGTTTACCACTTAATTTCTGTTAAAGAAAAGGTTGCGTTATCTCCTTCGGCGAAGGAAACATTCACTGTTCTATTAAGTAAATTCCGAGACACTACCTTGCCCTTACCCTTGCTGGTACGAACTACTTGCTCTACATTAGGCATTTCCTGAGCTGCTTCCTGATAATGTTTAGCCTCAAAGGCCATACAGCACATTAAACGACCACAAGCGCCTGATATCTTCTCATTGCCCTGAGCCACTTGCTGCACTTTTACCGTATCGGCAGTGATACTCTGAAATTCCTGTAAAAAGCCGTGGCAACAAATCTGTCGGCCACAAACACCATAGCCACCTACTATTCCGGCTGCATCACGCGCACCTACTTGTTGCAAACGAACCGATTTCTGAAAATGACGAGTTAATTTCTTGACCAGCTCACGAAAATCTACTCTCTCCTCGGCAGTGAAAAAGGCTGTCACCTTCGAGCCATCAAAAGCAAAATGAACATCCGCCAACTTCATAGCTAGCTTCAGTTCCTTCAAATAGCCCCGGCAAGCTTCCATGGCCTCCTCGCTCCGCCCACGATAGCTCTCAATTTTATCCAGATCAGTCGTGGTCGCCTTACGAACAATTGGCTTATACTCTGCATCCGTTTTATCATCATCAACATCCTGATCGCAATACATGATTGCACCTGCTTCTACTCCCTGTTCAGTTTCGACGATTACATATTCGCCTTTTGTCAAAGTGAAATCACCTTGGTCAAAATCATATATTTTATCCTGTTCGTGGAAACGAATACCAGCTATTTTCATGGGAAATTTCAATTAGCAATTTACTTCTCTACTCTGGTGCCGATCTTCTCTCCTAAGACCACTTTCTTGATATTCCCTTCTGTTAGCACACTAAACAATATTAACGGTAAATTATTATCGCGGCAGAGAGCAAAAGCAGTCATATCCATAGCATTTAACTTTTTCTCGAGCACTTCATCATAGGTAAGCTGGTCATATTTCTGAGCTTGGGGATTCTCTTTCGGGTCGCTGTCGTAAATCCCGTCAACATTGGTACCTTTAAGAACAACCTCACAGCCCAACTGTAAAGCATGTAGAGCGGCACCAGTATCAGTAGTAGAAAATTGATCGCCCGTACCCCCACCAATCACAACGACCTTCCCGGCGGCTAGATACTTGTTGGCTTTTCTAATAGTGTAATCATTGAGGGCGGTCGGGACTGACAACGAACTTAGCGCTTTCACCTTTTCTCCCCCAATATCGGAAAAATTCAAAGCGTTCATTACTGATCCCATGATGCCCATTAGATCCGCTACTTCACGGGAAATACCAGCTTGAGCATCACGCCAGCGATAAATATTGCCACCACCAATTTCCACGGCTACAGCTACTCCCATTTCATTAATTTCAACCAGCTGCTGGCAAAAATTCTTTACTACCTCAGCATCGATACCGTAATCTTGCTTTCCCAGTAAGGCTTCACCGGAAAGCTTGAGCATGATGCGTTTGTAGACGGGTTTGGACATATTTTTAGATTAGATCTCGTAGCGCACAAATTTCTTAATCTCCATCTTCTCTCCTAACTTCATCGTTTTTTCGGAGATTAATTCTTCGACAGTCATCTCTGGATTTTTTACTAGCGGCTGTTTGGTTAAACTAATTTCTTCTTTAAATTTGTTGAGCTTGCCTTCCGCGATTTTATCAAGAATTTTCTGGGGCTTCTTTTCTTTCTTGAACATTTCTTTAATGACTTCTTTCTCGTTAGCTAATTCCTTCTCCGGCACATCTTCCGGTTTGACATATTGCGGGTTAGAAGCCGCTACCTGCATGGCGATTTCCTGGGCTAATTCCTTGAATTCCTTATTCCGAGCCACAAAATCAGTTTCGCAATTCAACTCAAGCAAAACACCGATTTTGTCATTAGAATGCACATAGGAAGCAACCACTCCTTCGCTGGCATCGCGGTCAGCTTTCTTGGCAGCTAGCAATGCTCCTTTCTTTTTCAACCACTCCACCGCCTGATCGAAATCACCGTCATTTTCCTCAAGAGCCTTCCGACAATCCATCATCGGCGCTTTGGTTCTAGCTCGCAATACTTTGATATCTTTAATACTTATCGCCATTTATTTTATTCCTTACTTTTTAGCTGGAACTTTTTTCGCTTTGGTAATCTGCTGGTCTTCCGGCTTGGTTTTCTCCGCGTAATTTTTCTTAATCGTCTCTGACACCACCTTCGTCATCATTTCAATCACCTTAATAGCATCATCATTGGTAGGAATAGGATAATTTACCAAATTAGGATCACCATTGGTATCAACCAGAGCAACAATCGGGATGTTAGAACTGCGCGCTTCCTTAACCGCTAATTTATCACTGACAATATCAATAATAAAAACACACTCCGGCAATTTATCCAATTTTCGCAAGCCACCTACATTCCGTGTTAGTCTCTTTTGTTCCTTGCGAAATTCAATTTGTTCTTTCTTAGTGTACTGCGTGAACTCGTCTGATTTTTCTTTTTCTTCGTATTCAACCAGTTTCCTGATTTGCTTCTTAATGATACCAAAATTAGTGAAAGTACCGCCTAGCCAACGCTCGGTGACATAGGGCATGGCACAATCTTCCGCCGCCTTCTTGGTCAAGTCCTTGGCTTGTTTCTTGGTACCTACAAAAAGCACTTTGCCGCTATCTTTAGTCACTTTGGCAACATACTCTAGCGCCTTTTTTAATTTGGTGACTGTCTGACGCACATCGATAATGTGGATGCCGTCTCGATCACCAAAAACGTAAGACTTCATCTTGGGATTCCAGCGCGCTGTCTGGTGGCCAAAATGGGCGCCCACTTTCAATAGATCACTCATCGAGATTTCTTTCATTGTTTTCCTTTTTACTCCTCTACCCTCGTCAATTTGCCTAGTAATCCCGACTTGCCCCGATTTTATCGGGGTCTGATCGAGACAGGAATAAGCAATCAGAGGGTATGTGTTTTAATTAATGTTTAAAATGACCACTTATGTGGCTAAGGAGAGTATAGCATAGCTTTAGGGAATGGCAAGAAGATGTGATGAAAATTGTCACCTGTCGGACAATGGCAAAGCCACTTCGTATATAAATAATATAGGAGGGCATCCAC
>JABMPQ010000052.1 GCA_013202585.1 Parcubacteria group bacterium
CCAAAGAACCTGAATCCGGAAACCCCTCCTTCTCCCTTTAAATAAAACAAAGAGAGCGATATAATTAAGGGTATTATCAACTAACCTTAAGACTATGCTCTCTTTGCAAGCACACCATATCATAGGTCTGTATGTGTGGGTAGATGACAATTTACCTAAAGTAAGCAAACCATTAGGAGGTAGACCGACATTACTAAGTGATAGTGAGTTAATAACCATACTAGCTTGGAATGTATTAGCTGTTAAACAAAAAACATTAAAGGATATTCATAAGTGGGTTGAGTTGTATCACCAGAATGACTTCCCCAGATTACCGAAGTACAGTGCTTTTGTTGATCATTGCCATAGAATGATTCCTCAGCTAGTTTATCTTTTAGAGCATTCATTAGCCAAGCAAGCCAAGATTAGATTTATGGATTCTACTATGGTTCCAGTATGTAAGTTGGTGAGAGCTAATAGACATAAAGTGGCTAAAGCTATTGCTAGATTTGGTAAAAACCACCAAGGCTGGCATTATGGCCTCAAGCTCCATGCTTCCACTGACTATCAAGGAAGATTCTGTGGTTTAACCCTAACTCCAGCTAATATGCATGATGCTCAACAGATTCCTTACTTAGTTAACAAACATACTAAAGTAGCTGTAGGTGATGGTGGCTATACAGCTAGAGTAATGCGAGAACGTGTTTGGAAAGAATATGGCACCATAATAATCTCACCGCCCCATTTTAAGCAGAAAACTAAATTGATGGCTGGCTGGCAATACTTATTGCTTAGAACGAGACCTAAAATTGAAGCTACATTTGATTATCTTAAAGAGCACTTAAGCCTAGTAACATCTTTTCCTAGATCAGTAAAAGGATACTTATTTCATTATTTGAAAGTATTACTTGGCTATCAGATCATGGCGAGTTAGGTTTTCGGATTCAGGTCAATTAATGTTGACAACAATCCATATGTGATGTAAAATGTGTGGTCTGACGGTTGTTTGATCTTTTTGCTAAGGAGATCTTTTATGGCCAAGACAAGATTTGATAAAATATGGTGGCCAGAATTCTGGAAAGCAGTAATGTCTCTCATGAACATCTATCACCATGGAAAGATTGGCAAGGATAATATTGCTAGTGAGATTGAGAGAGTAGTCTGCCTGGAAGCGAGAGCGGAAGGAATTGAAATCAGCAGGATCCATGTTTCCGTTAGGGAGCAACCTGATAATCTCGAGATAGCAGTGTTAGCCCAGTGTTTTGAACCTGGGAACATTATCCACAAGAAGACGATCAATCTCGTAGCTTACCCAGATAAAGTTCTTTCATCTAGTGAGACGATGTCTCACGACACCAGTCCTCGGCTCCAGCGAGTTGCTATGAGTTAGGGGGCTTTTTTGTTTGCGAAGCTTTGTCTGTAGGTTGGCGAACGAGCAAACAAAGGGCGCAGCCCTTTATTTGACAAAAACTTCTTCAAACTTGCCCACCATCTTTTCCACCGTAAAATATTTTTCTACCCGACGTTGTCCGCTGGCACCCATTTCCTGACGTAAATTTTCATCTCCAACTAATTTTACGAGAGCTGAAGATATCTGCTCAATATTTTTATTTTCTACCACCAATCCAGTCTTGTTATTTTCCACCACTTCAGTCAGCCCCGAAATATTAGTAGTTACCACTGGCTTACCACAGGCAGAGGCTTCGGCGGCGGCGATGCCAAACGCTTCCCGCCGGGTAGGAGTGAGAGCAAAGATGTCAATCTGGTTGAGAAATTTAGGGGTGTTTTTAACGAAGCCGAGAAATTTTACTTTATCTTTAAGGCCAAGCTCGCTCGCTAGTTTTTGTAAATTTTCCTTCTCTGGTCCTTCGCCGGCGATTTGTAATTCAACCTCAGGGTTTTGCTTGACTACTTGCTGGAAAGCTTTAATAAGATAGTCGACGCCTTTTTCGGGGCAAAGACGGCAGACAGTGCCGATCGTAGGGAGTTGGGAGTAGCGAGTAGACGGCAGCGGGTCGGGTTTGAATTTGCCAGTATCAATGCCATTATAAATCACGGTGACGTTTTTGTCTTTTAGGCCGAGATCGACAAGCTGTCTTTTTACGGCTTGGGAAACAGTAATAGTAGTAGTCAAATTGGATAGCCAAACATACAAAAATCGATAGGGATTTTGCCGCAACCAGCGCTCGATGCGTAAGTGCTCCATCCAGTAGACCGAATAGCCAAGGAGCTTGGCTGGAACAGTGGCCAGGAGTTTTTCTGTCAAGGAGAGACAATATAATTTATCCGTTTTATATTTGGTTTTGTATTTTAGGAGCAAAAAAAACAATCGCCAACAAAGATAGGGGGAAAGCAAAGTAAAAATTATTAAACCAGAAATAGAAACGGGTTCGCGACCGAGCCAAACTTTCTGGACTGGCCATTTGCGTTTGATAAATTCCGGCAACAAAACAGAACAAGAAGAGGCTAGATAAAATTTATGGTCGCGCTGCTGCAAAGCCGAAAAGAGCTGCAGAGTATGCAGCTCGCCACCACCGAGGGCGGAATTGTGGGGGAATTTAAGGATGAGAATATTCATGGCTAACGTTCTACGCCTTCTCGTTTTTCGATTCGGCCGCCTTTTTATCTTTTAGCCCACTATAAAGTTCCGCGATTAGTTTCGTTTGTTCTTCCTTGTCACCTACTTCACGTCTAATCCGAGCTTTTTCTTGACGGATGTATTTTTTGTAACCTTTGCTGGCCATAATTTTAGTTATTCGTTAAGGGGAGTTGATTTGTTGTCACCTTCTTTGCGCCAACGCACTACTTCAAGCACCATTTCTTTAGAAAATCCTCGAAATAGATAGAGGCAAATAAAGTATACGACTGTCACTATAGCTATACTAATCAACACGTGCCAATTTGGCAAGCAGAAGGCGACTAGAGCCATCACTCCAGCAGCCAAAGCCGCTTTGCCAAACACTTTGAACTGAGGGGCAACCTTGGAAACTTTATAAACGGCAACACCAGTAATAATAGCCACTAAAGTCTCAGTAATGAAAGTGGTCCAGGCAGCGCCGTAGTAAGTGAATTTGGGGATTAGGAGTAGGTTAAGAGTAATTGCTACTACCGCCGCGAACAGATAAGCCCACATCATCTTTTTCTGTTGATTGAGAGCGACGATAGCGCCACCGAAGAGATGAGCAAAGAAAATAGCTCCCACTGCCAAAATTAGAATTTGCAAAATTGGTCCGGAAGCGCTGAAATTTTCGCCACTGATGAATACTATAATTGGCTTAGCGAATAGAAGAATACCAACAACTAAAGGGATTACCATAATAGAAATAATGTCGAAACCTTTACGATAGACTTTAGCGAACTTCTCGCGGTCTTTGAAAGCGTTGCGAGACATGATTGGCATCAAGATGCCGGAAAAAATAGCGGCGAAAGTGATCAGGCCTTCCAGAATTTTATAAGCAGCCCCGTAGATGCCAACGTCTTCGGCTGGCTTCATGATAGAAAGAAGCAGGGTATCTACCTTGAAGTGGATCAGAGTAAAAACAACGGAGAAGGCGAGGGGAGCAGCGATGATCATCAGCTTTTTCCAAAAGGCGAAGTCGAACTGCAAACCAACTTTGACGAAACGACGAGCAGAGATAAAAATAATCAAGAAATTAACAAAATTACTGAGAGCAATGAAGCTAATCATCACTAGTAGTCCCCAGCCAAAATGAATAGTGAGGAGTACACCGAGTAGCCAGACAACACGGCCAGCAATCTCACCTAGCGCGACCTTGTCCATCCGGAAATGTTTCTGGAAAACGCCAACCAGAGTTTGGTTGAGTAGAATAAACAAGAAGGAAAAGGCGCCGATAGCGATGCCGTAGATGACGGTCTGAGAGTAAGGAAAAAGTAAGGCGATGAAGGGGGTGATGATCAGAATGCCGACTGCTGCCGTAAGCTTGATGGCTAAGGCGTTACTGACGATCTTGCGTTCGTCCGCACCGTCTTTAGAGATTTCCCGCGTGACTACCATATAAAGTCCGAGATCAGCCATGGTGGCAAAGATGCTCAGAAAGGCAATAATAGTAGTATATTCACCAAAGCCTTTTTGCCCTAAATAACGGGTCATAAAGGCAATTGTCACCAAAGCCAAAACAGTGCCGAGGGCTTTGCCGGCAAATTGGATCATTGTATTGTGAGCGACTTTACGGGCGAGGGTCATGGGTGAGGATAAAGTATAAAGGATGGAATGTGAGGGCTGAAAGGCGAAGTTATGAGTAGATTTTAGCACCTTTGGGGGTGGGGGGCAATGGGGAGGGTTGTTGGGCTTTATAAAAAAATCTCTGATCAGTGTCAGAGATGTGTGTTTAGGCGAAAGGGTGAGGAAGGCGAATTGGGCGAAAAAAAATCTCCGATCGGTTGATCAGAGATGGGTACTAAGTGAAAGAGCAGGTGGTCAGCGACTGAGGATTTACAGCATCTCTCTCGTGTCGCGGGCCTGTCCGCGGGGGCAGTAGATGAGCGAGCCCAGGAACACGGCCTTGCCCAGGCAGATCACCGCAGGCTTCTGGCCGCTCTTTGAGATTGGGATTCGGTCATACCACTTGCCCTGGTAGAAGATTGCCTTGGTGTCCAGGTCGATCAGTTCCGGAGTGTTTGATCCCACCTTCTCGTGGATTCTCCGCACACGGGGAGGGACAGTATCCAGGTATGGCTTGATCCGGCCCTTCGAGGCTGGCGGCGTCCAAGGCTTACCGATCGGCTTGGTGCACTTGCGCTCGGACGGGTAATACATGCAAGCTTCGCCGCGCTTCAGGCAGCTCTCGGATTGCCGGCAGTGTTCTTGGGAGCTGGGGACGCAGGCATTCAACTTGGTGTCGAGGGCGCAGTTACCCTCGGTCTTGCAGCCGAGTGAGGCTTGGCACTTCTGCTTCGAGACGGCGATGCACTCGGTCCACCAGGGGTACCAGGTGGGCATGTGCAGCGGCATCCGGTTGCAGCCGCGGGTCTCGCAGCGGCCGGCCAGGGTACAGGCAGCCATGACCTGGCAGTCCTTGTCCCAGCGAGCCTTATGATTGTCGCGCTTATAGGGGTTGCTACAGGCCTGCGGCCAGCTGGCAGTACCATGCTGCTCGACGCCTGTACAGCGAGCCTGGCCGTCGAGGATCAATCTCGTCAGCCGGGCGTAGTTTTCCAGCCCGTGAAAGTTGTCCTCGATCTCGAGTGAAGAAAACTTCCTGTCATGCCAGAGCTTCAAAGTGAGGATTCTCCCGGCTTTGTCCTCGGCACGGCACTTGCGGTGTCCCTGCTTCTGCATGTAGATCCAGGCCGGCTCAACGACCCGAAACAGGGGGCTGATTTTCCTTTGCTTCTCCACCTCCTCTTCGTTGCGGGGCAGGGGCCGAAAGCTCATCGAGCCCAGGAGGGGCTTGGTCGATGGAGCTTCCCCAGTGGTCGCACATCCGACGCAAAAAAGCGCCATCATGATTGTTGCAAGAAGGGTTCTCATGGTCTCTTTCCTCCAGTTGTTAGGGTTCTATCCAGCTTTACAACTATCTTTTATAGCATATCTACAAAATTATGTCAATATTCTTTGACCTGAATCCGAAAACCTAACTCGCCATGATCTGATAGCCAAGTAATACTTTCAAATAATGAAATAAGTATCCTTTTACTGATCTAGGAAAAGATGTTACTAGGCTTAAGTGCTCTTTAAGATAA
>JABMPQ010000053.1 GCA_013202585.1 Parcubacteria group bacterium
AATCTTTGAGGTTTAGCTTAAGCCCTGCCTGCCGGCAGGCAGGTAAGCTGAAAAGATTTTTAGAAGATTTGGCCAAAATAGGGAAATTGCAGTCGAAATGGTACTTGGTGACAGTCCCATGTTGCAGTATAGCATAAACGCCGCTACAATGAGTGATATAGTGATTAAAATGAACTATGCTTGGTTTTTTGTTAGCCTTTTTGACTGCCCTGCTTCAGTCCACCAAAGACGTCCTGGGTAAGAAATTTTTGCAAGATATTGATGAATATTTGCTGGCTTGGGGACAGAGGCTATTTTCTTTACCGCTCCTGTTTTTAGTCATGCTTTTTTATGGTGGTATACCTGACATTGGTCCCTTATTTTGGTTAGCCTTTATAGTATCCCCCGGGATTAATACTATCTGCGCCATTTTATATTATAAGGCTATCAAGCTCTCTGACTTGTCACAGAGTGTCCCCTTGCTGGCTTTTTCTCCTATGCTATTGCTCATTACTTCCCCTCTTATTTTAAACGAAATTCCCACTGTTCCTGGCATGATAGGCATTATCTTAATTGTGTTAGGTTCTTATTTGCTTAATCTCAAAAAGAGAAAAACAAGCTTCTTCGCCCCCTTTAAAGCCTTGATAAAAGAAAAGGGGTCACGCTATATGTTGTTGGTAGTACTACTTTGGAGCATAACCGCCAACTTCGACAAAGTTGGTATTCAGAATTCATCCGTCTTCTTCTGGTCTTTTGCTCTCAATGCTGGTATTCTTCTATTTTTACTGCCAGTAGTAATAATTAAATCTCCAAATATATTCCAGAATATCAAAAAGCATTTTAAAACTCTGAGTATATATGGTCTTATTAGCAGCTTTGGTACCCTCGCCCAAATGACAGCTATCAGCCTCATCATAGTCCCCTACATGGTCGCCATCAAACGCACCAGCACCATCATGAGCACTATCGCCGGCCACTTCTTTTTCAAAGAAAAGAATATCAAAGAGCGGCTAGTGGGAGTAGTGATAATGGTGCTCGGAGTTATTTTGATTACTTTGTTTAAGTAGAGAAAGCCATCGCTTAAGAATATATGAAAATAAATATTAACAAAAAATATCACCTCCCACTATTTTTTCTTTTTTGCCTAGTATTCTTCTCTATCCTCCAATTTAGTTTTCCTAATTTTCTCGGCCAGGATGCTTATTATCACGCCAAAACCGCTCAGCTAATCGCAGAAAAGGGAGAACTCCTACAAAGCTTCCCCTGGTTGCAATTTACTATCCTCAAGGATCAATTTGTCGAACATCACCTGCTCTTGCACTTAATCCTAATCCCCTTTGTCACTCTCCTGCCACCAATATTAGGCGGTAAAATAGCGGCTGTGCTCTTTGCTGCCCTGATGGGGGGAACCTTTTATTGGTTACTGCAAAAGTTGGGAGTAAAATACCCTCTACTTTGGTCTGGGTTATTGTTATTTTCCTCCTCGGCCTTTATTTTTCGACTCAATCTGCTACGCGCCCAGAGTCTGGCTCTAATCATGCTCTGGCTAGGAACCTACGCCATCGTCAAACAGAAAAAGCTTCTCTTATTTGTTATCGCTTTTTTCTATGTTTGGCTTTTTGATGGCTTCTTCTTTCTGGGCTTGGTCGCTCTGGCTTACTTTTTCGCCAACGCAATCTCCAATCCCAAAAAGAGCAAGCAGATACTACACAGCTTGATCCCGCTGGGATTATTTATAATTGGAGTTCTGGCTAGCATCCTACTAAACCCCTACTTCCCTGATAATGTCAGGCACCTATTCTTTCATCTCTATCAAGTAGCTCTGCATAATTCCTTCTCCGACTTGCCAGTAGGCGGAGAATGGACGCCCGCTAGCCCCCTTGATTTATTAAGGTCATCTTGGCTCGTCCTGATCTTATATTCGACAGTTCTGGCCATCACTATGGCGCAACTACTGAATAAAAAACTCGGTTCGCCCAAAAAGCTAAATTATTTTTTATTGATTACTTCTTCCGGTTTTCTTGGCTTGACTCTAGTGGCACAAAGGTTAATTGAATATAGCGCTCCATTCATTATCCTAACGGCGGCTGTTGTCCTGGGCGGCTTTTGGGAAAAAAACCGCTCCAGATTTAAAAATCTCCCAGCACAGATTAGGGTTAAGAAAAAATTGAAAATGTCAGCTGCTGCTATTATAATCGCGGCTTTAATTGGCTACGGTGGCTACTTTACGGCTGAGAATATTAAAGACATGCGCCGGTACACCAAATCATACCAGACGGGATTTGCCGAAGCAGCCGCCTGGCTGAAAGACAATACCCCAACCCATAGCACTATATTCCAAGTGGACTGGAGTGACTTTCCTTCCTTGTTCTTTTACAACTCAGACAACTACTATGTCGGCGGCCTCGATCCTAATTTCATGCTCGAATATGACGAAAATACCTTCAATAAATGGCTTAAAATATTCCACCAAGAAGATTTACATAAAGCATACAGTATAATTAAATATGATTTTAATTCCGACTATGTCTTGGTCACCAAAGAGTTTGACAAAATTAATGAGCAGGCTGCCAACGATCCCCGCTGGGAAAAAGTTTACCAAAGTGAAAAAATCAATATTTACCACCTGAAAAGCTACTAGTCAATTTTTCCTGCCCAAAATAAAACAGGCTTCGGTAAAAACACCGAGCCTGTTTTAAATGCACTTTGTTGCCAGTCTTATTTGGCAGTAACAAACAGAGCCTGAATAACATACTTGGTTAAGACAAAAGCTAGGGCAATAATAACAACACCAATAATAGCATAAAGCATTACTTTCTTAGCCGTCTCCGTCTTGTCTTCGTTGCCAGCGGAAGTGGCGTAAAGAACACCACCGTAAATAAACATCACTAATAAAATAACACCAACAATACCCAATACCCACTGGATAATACTACCGATCACATCTGGCAACTCCCGACTAGAAGTTTGGCCGGATTTATTCGCCGTTTCATCCAATAGTTTAAGAGGGTCAGAAGTTGTATTTTTAGCGTCCACTACGGCTGGCACCAATAAAGCCAAAGCAAAAACACCAACCAACCCCATTGATATCACTTGCAAGTACTTCTTAATTTTTGTTGTCACTGATATCACCCCCTTTCAGATAATATTTTATTAATAACTTGTGTTTAATACCCTGCCGGCTTTATAGGCTGGTCAGCAGAATTTGTAGTGCTAGTGTCAGAAACTCCCGTACCACCCTCACCATAAAACGTATTCATTATATACGTCGTCAAAACAAAAGCCAGCGCGATAATAATAACCCCAAAAATAGCATATGATAAAATCTTCTTGCCCATCGTGATGCGATCTTCGCTGCCCCCGGAGGTCATATATACTATTCCTCCATATATCAACATTATCAGCAAAAGTACGCCCACTATACCTAATACTGCTCGGATAACATTGGCAACCACCGTCACCCAATCAGCCTCTACCATGCCTTTGCCCTTTACGTGGCTCAAACCATAATCTGTTGCCTGTGCCACATCAGCCCCAACAAACACCACCCCACATACCAAAACCAGTAAACCAGCTAGTATTTTATATATCCTATTAGTCATAATCTAAATTATCCTCCTAATAAGGTTGTGATAACGAAACTAACAATTACGTAAGCCAATAAAGCTATCGACAGACCAACAACAGCGTAAGTAACAATGGATTTACCCTTTTTAATATTTTCCTCGCTGCCGGCTGAACTGATATAAATCACTCCACCATATACTATCGCTGCTACCGCAAAAGCGCCAATCGCTGTCATAAAAGCACCAGTTATTTTCCCAATAACCTGACCCAAATCTTCGGGTCCAATTGGGTTGTCAAGCTTGGCACTATAAGATTTGGTTTTGGCCTCTGCCTCTACTGTCCCCAGCATAACCAAAGGAAGCAGAAAAGACAAAGCAATTAGGACCAAACCCACTCGACTAATAACCGTCAGCCATTTTTTTTTCTCAGTATTTAATATTCTCATAGTCGCTATTTACTAGAGCTAGAATCTGTACTCGAGCTAGTATCTGAGCTGGAGCCAGTTTGACGACACTCCAGCGTAGGATATGCCCAACCTTTTTTCTTTTCATACCCCAACCAGTATATCAAAACAGTATTAACTAAAGCCCACGCTATCAGGATTATTATAACACCAATTACCGCTGCCGACAATGCCCCTTTGGCTTTAGTGATATGCTCCTGGTTACCTTTCGCTAAAGCAAAGGAAAATCCAGCGTTTACCATAAAGAAAACAGCTAACGCACCTGCCATACTAAAAACAAAAGTGACAATATTAATTATCACCTGAAAAACATCACATTGCGAACATTCCCCGCAACCTAGACAGACATCGGAAAGGCCTTTGGTGAAAATGCCCTGGTCGGACTCGGCGGGGGCTTCTTTCCGACAAACACCAAATTTTACTTCGGTTTGTTCTTCTTTACAACGTTTTTCCCAGTCAGTTTTAGGATCCTCGCCTTTTTTACACTTGTCTACTTCGCTGGAGTTAAAAGCGGCTTTGCTTTTTGTAACTCCTGGACACGATGACGTAGCCTCAGAACTAGGTTTACTAATACACCTATACGTCACTTTCTTCTTGTCGTGTTCACAAACCCAAGGTAAACAACTCGCGTCGGATTTACAACGAGTATTGTCTTTTACATCCTTATAAGCACCACTATAAGCACCGTTTGTCCCGCAAGTTGCTCCGGCCTTGATGGAGATGTATTCCTTTTGGACTAAACTTTTATAGCTGCTCGCTCCACCACAATACTGAAGGCAACTAGCTCGACTAGCAATATCTTTGCTCGCCTTGCTCGAGTCTTTACACGTACAATCATAATAATAACCTACTGCGACGGCCTCAGCAGAGCGTCCAGTGTCTTTGCCATATGCTTTGCATTCGGCCTCTGTCTTATATATTTTTGACACTTTCCCAACTTCCACTTCTGTTTTACTTTTATATTCATAGGTATAACAATTATACCCGTCGTCGCCCTTTTTCGCCTCAGTCGGAGAAGCCCCAGCAAACATCAACACGCCCAAAAACATAGTAAAAACAATCCCTAAAATAATTTTTCGCTTGTGTTGGAAAAACATAGCGTTACGCTATTTATAAATTATAGGACTTACGTGTTTGGATACAGTTCAAGGCGGAAGTGAGGTGTATTCAAGCATACACCGAATGAGCACCGCAGCTTCCAACGAAGAAATGTGCCAAACGCGTGAGTCCTAAACTACTCCCCCATTAACACCGACACCTTATCGACAGCATCAGCCAACGCCTCCTCAGCTTCTTTTTCCCCCAACGCCACCTCTTCAATCATATCCGCAAAAATAGCCTCGACCGAACTAGGATCAGCTTGATACCAACTCTGAGCCGTCAAAGCCTGTTGGGCAAATATTTCTAAATCAGGATTTTGTAATTGATCATTGACCACATCGCGCCGGGAAGCTGGTCGCCCGGTAGTTTCACAATAAGACTTCACACTCTCTTGCTTAGCTAAGTAGGTCAGGAAATCCCAGGATAAATCTTTTTGGCCTGAGGTGTTTGACACTACCCAGCCCCAATAGTTGGCAAAATCATATCGTTTGGGCGATCCTTCGATTTGCGGAACGGCCGCCACGCCATAATTCATTTTCGGAGCCCGGCTTTTAATAATTTCATCCTGATAAGCATAATTAAACATCATCGCTGCCTTTTCCTCGATGAAGGCATCGGCACTATAAGACATGCTAGGATTCCAAGTATAAGTGGTTTTCTTAGGATTGGCAAAATCGGTGTAGAAAATTAAGGCATCTAAACCGGGGACATAACTCTCTCCATCAGAGGTAGTATTATCACCATCAAAAACAGCTGTTGTATGATCGTCATCAACCATTTTTGTACCATTTTGTAGCATCAGCAAATAAAGAATATCCACTGCTCGATTAATATTTTTGGCGGTACCGATAGCTGCCCCCGCCTGCTGAATATCACCAAACTCATCTACCTTAGACAAAGATTTGACATTTTCCTTAAGTTCTTTCCAGGTCGAGGGAGGAGAAGTAATACTGGCTGTATTAAACAGATCCTTATTATAATACAAAGCCAAAGTGTCAACATACAGCGGAAAACCATAGATTTGACCATCACTAATAAAATCAGCAGTCGCTACATCAACGAAAGCTTTTCCATACTCATAAGAAGACATCTTGCCTTCAGTGATTGTACTAAGTTTTGACTTATGTTTTGGTAGCCAAGTATTATGGATCATCCAGATATCCGGTCCTTTGCCGGCTGCCAAAGCGTCTACTACTGTCTTCTCGTATTCGGAATAAGTGTATTTTTTATAATTTACAACCACGCCTGGATTCTCCCCCTGGTAACTACTAATAACATCATCGAAGATATCGCTATCATCCCACAAGCCCCACATATTAACTTCTACTTGTTCTCCTTCGTCGCCTAAGACATTACCACTTTTTTCCTCGTCTTTCTCCTTACAACCTAAACCAACCAACACTAAAGGTAACAAGATTAGCAGGCTTATTGATATTACGATTCTCCTTGGCATTTTATTATTATTTTAATTTTTCTTTGAGTATTTTGCGGAATTCTTGTTTAAGTTCCGGGTGTTCGAGCGCTAAATCAATATTGGCCTTGAGCCAGCCCAACTTGGAACCAGTGTCATAATAGGTGGCATCAACCTCGCAAGCATAGATTGGTCTTTTCTCTGACAAGGCAAAAATAGCATCAACAAGCCAAAGTTCTCCGTCTTTACCTAAATCAGTATTTTCTAAAATATCGAATATATCAGGAGTTAAGATGTAACCGCCCGGAGCGGCCAAGCGTGAAGGAGCCTTAGCGGGTCCTGGTTTTTCGATGATCTTCTTGACCTGATAGATATTCTTTTCAATGTTGGTGGCATCCAAAATACCATACTTAGCAGTGCCCTCATCGTCAGTCGGATAAGCTGTCATCACCGGGTCAGTATATTTCTCGTAAACTTCTATTAATTGTTTAAGGCGCGGCTTCTGGGAATGGAAAAATTCGTCTC
Source organism: Parcubacteria group bacterium (assembly GCA_013202585.1). GTDB lineage: Bacteria > Patescibacteriota > JABMPQ01 > JABMPQ01 > JABMPQ01 > JABMPQ01. The sequence goes on from JABMPQ010000053.1 coordinate 7,047, forward strand.
CCCACAAAACAGCGAAGGGCTCATCACCAACGACTTCTTTGGCACACATCACTGGAGTGCCATTACCATAAGGTCCTTTCTGGCGGATATAAACAAAATTAGCCATATCAGCTATTCTTTTCACCTCTTCTCTTATTTTATTTTTGCCTTGTTTCTTTAACCAGCTCTGAAGCTCATAATTGTAATCAAAATGATCCTCGACTGCTCGCTTACTAGCGCCAGTTACTAAAATAATATCAGTAATACCGGAAGCCACCGCTTCTTCGACCACATACTGAATTATTGGTTTATCAACTACCGGCAGCATTTCCTTGGGTTGAGCTTTGGTCACCGGTAAAAACCGAGTACCATAACCCGCCACCGGAATAACTGCCTTGGTTACTTGGGACATATCTTATCTATAATAATTATTAGTAGAATAGCACGTTTTGCCATTCTCAGCAAAGAAACTAGCATAATTATTCACAGTACACAGTACAATGATGCCAATATTCCAGAGCGCGAATGGAGGAGGTATTAATATTATTTGTATTAAAAAACTGGCATAGTCCTGGCGGCGACCTACTTTTCCCTACTCGAGGTAGGGTATCATCGGCGCGGGAGCACTTAACTTCTGTGTTCGGGATGGGAACAGGTGTGACTACTCCGCAAGAACCACCAAGACTATACCAGTTTTTAGAGGCGACAAACCTCAACACGCAACAATTATAAATTGCTAGTCAATCACCGTTGTGATAGGCGGAGAATAATCTCCGCGCGACCACAACGTATACTCAAACAAATTGACTGATTAGTACTGCTCGGCTTAATCCCTCGCGGGACTTATACCTACAGCCTATATATCCTGTAATCTCCAGGAAGTCTATAATGAGACCTAGTCTTGAAGCTGGCTTCGCGCTTATATGCTTTCAGCGCTTATCCATGCTAAGCGTAGCTACCCAGCTATGCCGCGGGTGCGACAACTGGTACACCAGAGGCTTATCCACCCCGGTCCTCTCGTACTAGGGGCAAATCTTCTCAAGTCTCCACGCTTGTGGCAGATAGGGACCAACCTGTCTCACGACGGTTTGAAC
>JABMPQ010000054.1 GCA_013202585.1 Parcubacteria group bacterium
ATTCCGGATAACGCTTGCCACCTTCGTCTTACCGCGGCTGCTGGCACGAAGTTAGCCGTGGCTTATTCCTAGAGTACTGTCAAAATCATCCTCTAGAAAAGATCTTTACACCCCGAGGGGCTTCTTCGATCACGCGGCGTCGCTGCATCAGGGTTTCCCCCATTGTGCAAAATTCCTCACTGCTGCCTCCCGTAGGAGTCCGGCCCGTATCTCAGTGCCGATGTGACTGATCATCCTCTCAGACCAGCTACCCGTCATAGCCTTGGTAAGCCGTTACCTTACCAACAAGCTGATAGGCCTTAGGCCCCTTCTCGACCGATAAATCTTTGCATGGGAATGACTTGTCGTCCCCCCATGTCTATTGGGTATTAGCACCGCTTTCGCGGAGTTATGCCCAAGTCGAGAGCAGGTTACCAAAGTGTTACTCACCCGTTTGCCTCCCGCCGAAGCGAGATAGACTTGCATGTGTTAGGCGCGCCGCCAGCGTTCATCCTGAGCCAGGATCAAACTCTTAGTAAAAATGGTAAAACTAGTTACTGACTTGAAGCCAGTAACTAGAAAATGTTTTTTATAACTTAAGAATTGACGCTGTCTTGTAGTGATCCATTTGGAAAAATGAACCACATCTTTATATCACCTTATGATTGTTAAAGATCTATCCTTCACATGTGATACCCATACTACGCGAGGGGCAAAAATGTGTCAAGGCGACTATTTGTGTTCGTCTTGATTTTATGTTGATAATGTGTTAATATGTATGGAGACAAGTAATTAATAATAAAATTATGGTAGCTGACGAAAGTGGACCAAGCGCTAAGGAGAGGGGTTTGTCAGGAAAAGATACGCAAGTGGGAGAAGGAAACAACGTAGCGACTGGTGAAGACAAACCGGAACCAAAATCTTTTCAGTATGAAGATAGGTCGGACGAGAACCCACTATCTGGAACTCACAGTAGTAAATTTACAAGGGACGATGCCAAAGAGCCTTCAACCGGAGCTAATGTTATAATAGAAAAACCACTGCCCGACAAGTATGCTAAAATGCACAGTAGCGATGTCGTTAAAGGGGTGGAACAAAAGCGTAAAGCAGACGATGAAATAGCTGAAATAAGAAGAAGGTTACAACAAAGCTAGGAAAGAAACAGTTTTATTTTCTTCGGCAGGATTTTTTTCCTGCTTGCTTCCCCCGCCACTCTTTAATCTTCCGATGATCCCCGGATAATAAAATCTCCGGGGTTTTTAATATTTCCGCTTTTTGCTGGCGGATTTTACATTTAAACTTTTCCGGCCGCGTATACTGCGGATACTCAATGTAGCCCTTTTTAGCAAAAGTTTCTTCGACTAGTGATGCTTCCTCGCCTACCACACCTGGCACTAACCGAGTCACCGCATCAACAATCGTCATGGCCGGTAATTCCCCACCAGTTAAAACATAATCTCCCACCGATACCTGCTCATCAACTAAACTACGCACCCGCTCATCAAATCCTTCGTAGCGGCCGCAAATTAAAACCAGCTGGTCTAATTTAGCCAGTCGTCGCGCCATCGGCTGGTCAAAAGTTTTTCCTTGGGGAGTTAATAATATAATCTTGCGCTTCTTTTTTTTCGCCCGTGTGATTTTCTGCAAACACCGATAAATCGGCTCTACTTTCAACACCATCCCCGGTCCCCCACCATAAGGAGAATCATCAACTGTCTTATGTTTATCAGTCGCGTAGTCACGAAAATTGTGCTGGTTAATTTTCACCAACTTCTTTTTTTGCGCTCGTCCGATAATGCTTTCGTTAAGATAACCAGGAAACATTTCCGGAAAAATTGTCAGGATGTCGAATTGAAGCATATTTTTTTAAAACAAAAACCGCGGCTAACACAACGTACCACGGCTTTTGCACTATGTAAACCCCGACAAACCTGCCTACCGATAGACAGGCGGGCGGGGAAAAAATTACTAGTTTACAATTTAAGATCCTCTACCACGTCAGTTGCATCTTCTTCAGCTGCGGCGGGTGCAGCAGTTGCCGCTGGCTTAGGAGGTCGCGTAGAACCTTCTGGTTCAATGATCTTCAAGTTGACGCGAGCGTTGCTCTTAGCACCAACTACCTTAAGCAAAGTCCTGATTGACTTAGCGGTCTGACCTTGACGGCCAATGACTTGACCCATGTCAGCTGGATCAACATGTAGAGAGATTAATACTCCCATTTCGTCGATTGTGCGTTCAGCTTTAACCTTGTCTGGATTGTCGACTAAGGCCTTAACAACGTACACGACAAATTCTAGATCTTGATTGATTTCTTCTGCCATTCTTTTCTTATTAATTACTTCTAATCTACAAACAGTAATAAACAGTTTGCTTTTATATAACTCATTTTAAACGAACGAGTGGTCGACCTGCTTTTTTTCGAGGCTACTAGGCCTCAAAATAACTACTTATTACTACTTTCCCATTATAGTAATAAAAATGGTTTTTGTAAATCTAGTTTTTGGAGAGGTGATTTACTTTTTTTCGTCCTCTTTGGGTTTTTTATCTTTTTCGGAATTCTCTTCACTTTTCTTACTCTCTGTCTTATCTTTCGGCTCTGATTTCTTCTCTTCAACTGGCGCAGGTTTTGGCTCCTCTTTCTTCTCATCCTTGGCCTCAGCTTTGGGCTCTTCTTCCTTGGCCGGCTTAGCTTCTTCCGTAGGCTTAGCCTCTTTTTCATTATCCTCTGCTGGTGCTTCTCCCTTACCACCCTCTTCCTTCTTCTCTTCTTCTTTTTTCGGCTTTCTCATAGCCGCTTTTTTCTGGGATAATTCTTTCAAAGCTTTGGCCACTGCCTTTTCATCGCCTTTAACCACGCCTGCCTTCTGCAAAATACTAGCTACACGTGGTGATACTTGTGCTCCTTGCCCAATCCAATACTTAATACGCTCGGCCTCTAATTTAGGTTCACCTTGTTTACCACACGGATCATACACACCCAAAACTTCGATAAATTTACCTTTAACCGGTCGAGCATGTTCGGCCAAAACCACTCGGTAGAGAGGTTGATTTTTACGACCAGTTCTAGTTAAGCGGATTTTTAACATTGTTTATTCTAAATTATCTAATTTAACTGACAATAATTTCGACACTCCACTCTCCTCCATCGTCACCCCGTAGAGCAAATCGGAACGACGCATTGTTTCCCGATTATGGGTGATAACAATAAACTGAGACTTCTTGGCTAGTGAAGCTACTATATCAGCATAGCGTCCCGTGTTCGACTCGTCAAGGGCAGCGTCCACTTCATCTAAGACCAGAAACGGCGCGGGATTATTAGTAATGATAGCAAACAGCAACGCGATCGAGGTCAGAGCTCGCTCCCCACCGGAGAGCATGCTGAGCTCACGCAATTTTTTACCAGGTGGTGTCGCCTTGATATCAATGATCTCCTCCATTTTAGGCTCTGTTTTGCTTTCTTCATCTGACTGTTCCTCATCACCTTCTTCGCCTTCCTCAGCCCGTTGACGCATTGTTACTTTAGTTTTTACTAACTTAGCCTTGCCGCCACCGAACAAGACAGCAAAGTATTTCTGGAAATGCTGGTTAATATTTTTAAAGGCGACTTCAAATTTCTGCTTGATTGTCCCATCCAGCTCAGCAATGATCTTGCTCAAAGATTTAATCGCTTCATCTAAATCACTCCTTTGACTAGTTAAGAATTCAAAGCGTTCGTTGCACTCTTTATATTCTTCGATGACAGCTGGATCAATCTCGCCAATTTTAATTAACTGCTGCCGTAATTTCCGAATTTTATCTTGTAACTCTTGCACGCGCGCTTCTTCCACAACTAACGAGTTATTCTCGAATTCAGCTAGTAAATCAGTGTATTCCTCTGCACTCGTGTTATCTCTAATTTCATCTAGTAATAATTCTTTCTCGCTATCCACTTTAGCCTGCCTGATCTCGCCAGCGCTTTTATCCTGGCGCACTTTGTTAAGCTCTTCTTGTTTATTTCGGTAATTTTGTTCAAAAGTGAATAGTTGTTGACGTTGTTCTTTCTTAGCTTCTCGCTCTTGCTGCAATTTCTCATTTAACCCTTTAATTTCGGTTTCTAGATCCTTCTGCCCATTTTCTCGCTTGGCTTTATCTGCCTGCAATTTAGTTAGCTCCGTATTCTTTTGATCACCACCGGCCGTCGCTTCTTCGATCTTCTGCTCCAACTCAGTTAACTCTTTCTGTTGAATTGCCGATGCCTCGCTGATAGTGTTACTCTTCGTTTCTTTGACTGCTACTTTAATATTGTACTGACTGATGCTGCCATCCAACTTTTCCTTCTCAGCTAGTAAAGAATTAATCTGAGCTTGGATTTTCTGCAACTCGTCAGCTTCAGCTGCTCCCTGGCTATCCCCTTCCAGCAAAGGTTGTAAGGCTTGGTTGAGTTCAGTTTGTAACGATGCGGCTCGATCACGGAGAGATCCTAATTTTTCTAGATCGTCACAAGTTTTCAGTTCTTCGAGAAAAGAATTTTGCTTAGTAAATACATTTTTTAGATTGGCCTTGATATTTTCATCATCTAGTTTGCCCGTCTGTGTCTGCTTGTCCCGCAATTGCTGTTCCAGTTCGACGACCTGACTAGAAATCCCAGCTAATTTTTGCTCTGCCTCTTGTAGGCTGCTGGCAACACTCTCCTTTTCCCGCTGGAGAGCTTCAATCTGTTCCCGGTAACTACTAACATTGGCTTGAATTATTTTCTGTCGTTGCCGCAGACTCCGCAAGTCAACTTGAGTATCCCTTTCTTCCTCTACCTCGATTCGTCCGGCCACCACCGCTAATTGCTGCTTGTTTTCATTACTCTGATTATTCAACGCATCTAATTTCTCCCGCTGCTCATCCTCTTGACGATAGTCAATACTTTGCTCGGCCTTATCAATCGCTTGCTCGATTTCTTTTATCTTTTGCTCGATCTCCTTCTCCTGCCGAGAAAATTTGGCTATAGCCTCCCGTACTTCTCCCTGTCGTTTCTTACTCTGATTCCAGCTATGATTGAAATATTCTTGCTGTAATTCTCGTAAATCCTGTTGCACCTGATCCTTTTTCTCCGCCTTGCGCGATTGCCGTCGCAAAGAGTTACGCCGCGGGGTGATCTCGGCTAGCAAATCTCCCGCTCGATCTAGATTATCCCTAGTCCGTCCCAATTTATTAACGCTAATGTTTTTCTTCAGCTGAAAATGTTTCACGCCGGCTGCTTCCTCAAACATTTCCCGCCGCTCTTTCGGCCCCGCTCGTAAAATCGCGTCGATCATCCCCTGTCCAATCACACTATAAGTCTTCTGGCCAAAGCCTGACTTAGCTAACAATTCCTGAATATCAAACAATCGCACTTTACTTTTATTAAGTAAGTACTCACCATTACCATCTCGATACAAACGACGAGTAATGACCACTTGGGGATCATCAACCGGCATTTGATTGTCTTCATTATTCAAATACAAAGAAACTTCGGCCATACCTAGCCGGGCTTTTTTATTCGTACCGGCAAAAATAATGTCCTCGGCCCGCTTGCCCCGCAAAGTCTTCATGCTCTGCTCACCCATCACCCAGCGAATCGCATCGGCTACATTACTTTTACCTGATCCATTCGGACCGACCACGGCCGTAATGCCACGATCAAACAACACCGTCGTTTTCGGAGCAAATGATTTAAAACCTTGGATTTCGACTTTTTCGAGATGCATAGCAATAAAAAAGCGAAGGAGAAACCCTTACTTTAAGTAATTTTAACAGATTAGGAATCAAGGAACAAGCAGAAACCTAAAAAATGACCGCTGCAGTTAATACCCCAGCAATAATCACTATAACGGCCAGTTTCACAACCACTCCACCGAGAAATCCCAAAATAGCTCCCCCGCCCGCCCGCAATGATTTTTTAATGTCTTTTTTTACTAACAACTCGACTAAGACAACTCCCATAAAAAATCCCAGAAAAAGACCGATTATATTACCTATAATTACGCCGACGATGGCTCCTAGCAGACCACCCACTAACGACCAACGGGAAGCACCAGCTTTTCTAGCCCCAACTACCGTAGCTGCATAATCAATTACTAATAAGGCTAATAATAAAAAAAATAGCCCGCTATAGACCCAAATACTCACTCGATCCAATCGATCGTAAACAGCGAAAACCAATAATCCGAGAAAAATAAAAAGGGTGTCGGGGAAAGTGGGAATAAATACGCCAATGACACCCAAAAGAAAGAGGATAACCACTAAAATAATTATAATTATACTAAGAATCTCCATTTATTTCTCCCACACTCCACTTTCCAACGCCTGTCCCGCGGCTGCTTCCTGCCCTTGTTGCTTACTTGATCCGGAACCCTCCCCAATTTGCTTCTTATCGAGAAACACCCCTATTTTAAACTGCCTATCGTGATCAGGACCCCATTCTTCCAACACCTTATACGATGGTGTGACTGCCAGTTTCTCCTGAATCATTTCTTGTAGCTTACTTTTCGGATCAATATAAAGATTATTTTCCAATATCTTAGGTAACTCGACTACAATATGTTTAATAATAAATTGTTGGACAATCGTGTAATCCTGATCAAGATAGATAGCACCAATCAACGCTTCAAAGGCATTAGCCAAAATTATTTCTCGTGCCTTACCTTTGTCTTTAGACTCCCCTCGACTAAGATAGAGGTAATCGTTCAGACCCATCTCGTGTGACTTTGTGGCCAGCATTTTGGAATTAACCAAAGAAGAACGCCAATTTGTTAACTCGCCCTCCGGATTAGGATAGTTGTCATACAAATAGTCGGTTACTACTAATTCCAATACAGCATCGCCGAGAAATTCCAAGCGTTCATTATGATCGAGGGCAAATTTACTATTCTCATTAAGATAAGAACGATGAACCACCGATTGCCTCAATAAATCCAGACTATTAAATTTTATTCCGATCTGATTTTGTAGTTTTTCGAAATCACGCATGGTTTATTATTTATCTGCGTCTTTATCAATCTTCCGATAAATTGTGCCCAATACGCCATTCACAAATTTACCCGATGACTTGCCGCCAAAGGTTTTTGCTAGTTCTATCGCTTCATTTATAGCCACTTTGGGTGGTATATCATCGGTATAAGCTAGCTCGTAAATACCTAAACGTAACACGTTACGGTCCACCATGGTAATCTGGTCGAGCGGCCACTCCGGGGCTGTTTCTTCAATCAGCTCATCTATCTCCCCTACATGTTTTAACACACCCTTGATAGAATCTATCACGAAATCTTTATCGTCCGCGTCAGGAGCAAATTTAGCAATGTTCTCGGCAATAAATTTATCGATCTGCTTATCATCCTTGTTATAAAAATCCCACTCGTAAAGTGTCTGCATGGTAATTGTACGAAGAAGATGTCGATTAGCCATAATTTTATATTTAAGATTTTTTGTTACTTGCTCCGCGCGCTTGATCAATCGCCTTTTTTTCATCTTCAGTCAGAGTAAACTCTGACTCACCGTCAACTACTGGTTTAGAATAAATTCTAGTTTCCTGACGGCTATGCAGGCTGGACAAAACCACTCCATTACCATGAGAATTAAGCAGGGCAACTGAGAAACTTTGATTACTACCAGTATCGCGAAAAGGATTGTAGCGCACCAGCCCTACTTGGGAAATACTCAGGTTAGCTAATTTCTGTAAACTGTCAGTCGTCTGATTAAGTTCATCTAACCGCTCATTTGCCTTTTTCACTTCGCGCATATTTTCTTCTAGTAGACCTGACACTCCTTTAACACGAACGTCTTTCAGTAACTGCTTTTTTTCTTTGACATGCTTCAAAACAACTATTGTCAAATACAAAGACCAGCCTAGGAGAACCAACAAGACTAAGGCGAAAACCAAAAATAAGGTGAATGTTAAATTATCCATTGTTTCTAAGATGTTATTCTATGGGACTGTCACCAAATACGCTTTCGTAACGAAATTTTCATATTTTGAGGC
>JABMPQ010000055.1 GCA_013202585.1 Parcubacteria group bacterium
GGATTTTACAGTACTTGGCTTGACAAGTAGCCTCCCACCAATCTCCTTCTTGACAATATCGCTCATAATTTTCTCTCATCTTCCCCCAATCTTCCTCACTAACTTCTTTCTCCACATCAAACTCAATCTTGCTTTTTGACTCCGGCTCCTCCAAAGTCAAATCCTGCAGTCGCATCTCATCTGGTTGTTGTCCTAATTCTCCGCGGATACTCATAGTTTTATTTTAAGCAACCGCTTTCAATTTCCTCTCCGGCCTCTCCTCTGTCATAAATGCTCTCGTCATCGCCATCTCTCCTTTCAGAACTTTCACAATATCCTCCATGGTCGCTGTCTTATCATCACGAGCATCTTGCCGCTTCTGCCACTCATCCTCGGTTAGCCATTCTTCTTGGTCAACTATTTTTTTCTTTAACTTATCGTCCAACATCAATCCAAAAGACGTGCAGATATTGACAACCTCTTTCGGTACTGATTTATCCTCGTATAACTTATAACTTTCAACTAATACGTCATAGACCGCGTCATCAAAGCTTTTTCTGGTCCTTTGTTTAACGTTCTGGCCATGTATCTCTTTGGTGGTAACCAGTTTTTCACCAATATCTCTAATTGTCCGCCAAGATATCGGTATAATACTTTCTTTGCCTTTTAATAACTCTCTAATCTTAGGAAATACATCTCCGATTAAGACCGCGGTTTTAGCAATGTCTTCTTTGGCACGTAAAAATACTCCTTCCGCGTCACAAATTTCCGCTAAGCCCACAGTTAATTCTTCGGCCGTCGGTGGGAATGTCACCTCTCTAACTTTCCCTTGAGCACGAGATGCTAAAGCTTCCGCTACTTTATAGCCGCCATGTTTGCGACCGATATTGGCGGTAAAATACATCCGCCAATGATCCGGGATGTCAATCTCTTCATCGTTGTCTTCAAAATACCATTTCTCCCCTGGCTTAGCCGTCGTCAAACCGAAAATTTGCGTCAAATCTCTCGATTTCACAAACTCATCTATAATAACACTATCACCTCTTCGCAAAGCCGCGATCATTACACCATCCCGCCAACCGTTTTTTTGCACTAAATGTTTAAATTTTTTCGCTAACTCCTCGTTGTATTTTTCGGCCACCTTTCCTTCCATCATTGTCTGAGCTTCTTTTAATTTTCCTTTTAGCTCATCATCTGAAACTTCTTCGGCCTGAGCTAGCTCTTCTTGGAGTATCCTAAAAAAAGTAGCTTCTGCTTCTTTTCCCTCTAATCCATAAGTCTCGGCGACTGTTTTAGCATTTTTGCTTATAAAAGTCTGAAATTGTTTTTCGTCCATTGCTCCAATTTGCTCAGTCAACTCACCAAAATAGTCCGTTTGGCTTTTGAACTCCAAGGCCTTAGTCCCAAAAAGCATGTAGCGAGTAACTTCCTCCGACATATCTAGATAAACATAATTTCGCCCCTTCTCTTGTAGGTAATGATGTATTTGAGTGGTTTTGCCAGTACCTGGTTCACCCACTAGCACCCCACCAATTGTCGTCCGCTGGTGCAACTTCTCCCATTCCGCTAATTGATTCAAGCCACTGATAACCGAAGGAGTTTCTAATACATCCACTCCGGCATTTAAATCATCGAGCAATTTTTCTAGTTGCCTCAAGCCCTCATGATATCTAATCATTTCATCATCTTCCCATATTTCGTTTAACCGCTGTACTATTTGGTTCCTTTCATCTTCTAATTCAGCTCTACTTTTCCTGGCTGGATAATCAACTTCGGCTACCCCTTCTAGTTCCGCGGTTAGGGCATCTAGCTCTTCACTTTTTTCCCCTTCAATCTCCCTACTTTTATATAACCATCTCAACGCTTCGACATCTTGTCCTACATCACTCACCGATTCATCAACTCGCCTACCAGCTATTCTCCCCAATCTAGCCATATCTCGGTCACTCACCTCTTCACCCCCCTTAACCACTGGCTCTTCCAATTCCTGATCAATGCTAGCCAATCTCGACTCCAAAATTAAAAAGCGAGCATATTCAGCTCGGCTCTTGGTCCAGGCCACATAGGCTTTTTCTAACTGTAGATTTTCAGATGGGGTGTCCAGTGTTTTATCCATTTTACCTTTCAGCTCTACAAATTTTTTACCCCAATATTTTTTGTCTTCCCCGTCCTCCGTTTCTCTAAATCTTTTACGTGTCACCTGTAAATCATGTAAAAGATCTCGAAAACGATCTACAAACTTAAGACGTTCATCTGAATCAAAATCTTCTACCTCCTCTAGCTTTTCATCTCGAGCTTCCAGGGCTGCTTGCGCCTTCTCTCGTAACCCGCTATTGATCTCTGTGATCTGTCCTCTAATTTCTTCGGCTCTATCGTTCTCGTCTGCTTTGCTGGCTGCCCTTAATTCTCCTCTTAATTGCTTGAGCTGTTCCCTACTCTCCGCTACAGTACTTTCCGCGGGAAGTTTCTCTCGCCCAAAACTTGTTTCTGCTAATGGTGGTAATGATCTTCTTTCGGTCATATAATTTTATTAGTTTAAACCAAAAATAGTGCTAAAATAACTTAGCTCTTACCTTATTTTGCACCATTTCTCCGTAAAAATCAACCCGGATCTGGCAGCTAGGAGGCCTTAAAATAGTCCCTTTATTATTTCAACCTCCGTTAAATTATTAGTGGATTTTCTGCTAAAAAATGCTAAAATACACCATATATAGCTTATAAATATGAGTGTTCGCGGAGAATTAGGACGACAACCAGATGATGAAGTGCGCCAGAGCATAAAGCAAAGATTAGGTTCCTGCGATTTTGAAAATCTTGGAGATGTCATAAAATTCTTTAATTTATCAGCACAATTTAAAATTCTCTTTCCAGATCACGTCAGCGAACTTAATTTAGATGATGAAACCACTCAAGTGATAGATCAACATTTAGAAATGTTTAAAAGTTTTAACGATCCAAATAATTATTTAGGTCTTGCTTGGGCATCCGAGATTTTATTCCCTGGTCGTTGCGAGTTTGAATTAGATGAAGCTCGTTGGAATAACTATAAGGGATTCTTAGAAGATCAACGCCAAGAAGATCGTATTGGGATTTATACAAGCGCGCTAACAGATCTAAAAATTGTTCTTCCAGAATATGTTAACAGATATGGTTTAGACAATAAAATTTGGCAGGATATGAAAGATAAGTTAGACACATTTAGAGGTGAAGAAAAATGGTTAGTATTCGGTGAGCTTGCTTCTAATTTAAAAGTTCTGGCTGCTGAAGAGATTAAAACTACTGACCAAGGTCTAGAATTGGTTATGCCAAAGCAAGAAAACTTCAAAGAAGCAACCCCGCCCCGTCCGGAGCGTAAAGAACTTAATTAAAATACTATGAGTGTTCGCGGAGAATTAGGAAAACAACCAGGCGATGACGTGAGACTGCAGGATATAACTATCGACGTTCCGGAAGAAAGAGAAGAGGTGGAAATCAGCGACAAAGATTGGGGAATTATGAAAGAGCGTTATGAATTCCTAAAGGAGAACTGGCTGCCTAATGTTAGGCATATTGCTCGCATGAAAGTATTATCTCCCGATAAATTTGAAGAATTATCGTTGGGCGAAAAAGAATGGACTGAGATATTAGAGGAATGGAATGACCCAATGAATACGTTTTTCGTACCTGAATGGGCAGATTATTATAAATACTTTAAGATATTATCTCCCGAAAAAGCAAGTAAGATGACTCCCATCACTGAGGAGCAGGTAAAATATCATAATGACCTTAGAAAAAAAGAAGGTGATTGGTCACGTTTAATTAAAGAAACAGCCAACTATAAATTTTGTTACCCAGAAAAATTAGAAAAACTAATAGATCTAAACGAGATCTGGGAAAAGGGACTTGAGGAGTACAAAAAATACGCAGATGCTGAGAATTGGGCGGGTGCGATTTTCTTGGCAGCTAATTTGAGAATTTTATTTCCAGACAGGCAAATTGTTTCAGAAGAAGATTTACTAAACATGAAAATCCTTTGCAAAAAGGTACCGCCAGATAGCGTGCCTAAAACCCAAGGATCCAAAATCTCTCGGTACAAATATAGCCTAAAGCTTATCACCGCTGATAAAGTTAAAGTTACTGATGAAGGCTTAGAGGTAGTGATGCCCAGCACAGATAGCTACAAGCAAGAAACCCCGCCCCGCCCCCAGCGAAAAGAGCTTAATTAAAACATATGGGCGTTCGAGAACAATTAGAGGGACAGCCAGATGATGAGATACGATTGCAAGATTTGAGTTTGGAGATGCCAGAAGCAAAGACAGAATTTAGTTTTGATCCGGAAAAAGAAATCAGTGAGGAGGAGTGGGTAAACATGAAGAGAAAATTTGAACTTCACTGCTCTATGACTCACACCGCTAGCACTGTTGATTTTGCCGCTGCCACAGCCAGTGATCTTTTCTATGTGTTACCAAACCGCAAAGATGAGCTTCACCTAGAAGAACGTCGAGAAGCTATGATTGAGGCTAGCAAAAAATATGTTAACGTCGATAACAAAAATTGGTTTAACGAAGCTTGGCTCCTTTCCAACTTGGTCAATCTTTTCCCTGACCACAAAGAAGAAATTCTTGGTGAAAGATACTGGGAAAATATAAAAAATGAAATGGACAAGTCGGCAGAAATAGCTAAAGATCGTCCGCAAGTATGGTCCAACGTGGCAAAATTGGCTACACAGTTGTCTATTCTCTACCCTGACCGTAGAGAAGAACTCCAGCTGGAGAATTTACAAGATACAATGCTAAGATTATACAAAAGTAACTGTGCTGGCAATTGGAAAGAAGCTCTAGAAATGGCTGAGTATTACTGCACACTTTTCCCCGATCACAAAGCTGACCTCAACCTTGAACAAAAAATGCCCCGAATGAAAGAATTATACAAGCTCGCCGTTGAGAAAAATAGCTGGTTGCAAGCAACCTCTACTGCCTATTCGCTTACTGTTCTTTCAGCTGAGAAGGTTGAAATTACTGACCGAGGCCTGCAATTGACAATGCCGGTGAAGAAAGAAAGCTTCCAACAAGCAACTCCGCCCCGTCCGGAGCGTAAAGAACTTAATTAATTATTACTTTTATGCCCTTCCAACTCTACAACACCCTCACTCGTCAGAAAGAAGATTTTAAGCCGCTGGCGGATAACCAAGTCGGCCTCTACACCTGTGGCCCGACCGTTTACGACTACGCTCATATTGGTAATTTGCGTACCTATGTTTTTGAAGATGTTTTGAAGCGTGTTTTGTTATATGACGACTATAAAGTCAAGCACGTCATGAATATTACGGACGTCGGGCATCTTGTTTCTGACGCTGACGAAGGCGAAGACAAGATGGAAATAGGCGCCCGGCGGGAGAAAAAAACGGCTTGGGAAATTGCGGAATTTTACACGGAAGCTTTTCAAAAAGATATTGCCGAGCTTAATATTTTACCGCCCGATATTTGGTGCAAAGCGACCGATCATATTAAAGAACAGATTGAGTTGATTGGGACTTTAGAAAAAAAAGGTTTTACTTACCAGACTGACGATGGAATTTATTTCGATACAGCCAAATTTAAAGACTACGGGCAGCTGGCTAAACTAGACATTGAGGGTTTACAAGCTGGGGCTCGGATAGAAATGGTAAAAGGCAAGCGCAACTCGACTGATTTTGCGCTATGGAAATTTTCCCCTTCGACAAGCTCAGGGAAAAAAAGACAAATGGAATGGAATTCGCCCTGGGGTACTGGCTTCCCGGGCTGGCACATCGAATGCTCGGCGATGGCCATGAAGTACCTAGGTGAACAAATTGATATCCATTGTGGTGCCGTTGATCACTTGAATGTCCACCATACTAACGAGATTGCGCAATCAGAGGCGGCGACCGGGAAAAAATTCGTTAATTATTGGATCCACGGCGAGCATCTTTTGGTTGATGGTGGCAAAATGAGTAAATCGAAAGGGAATTATGCGACTTTGCAGACTGTTATTGGCGAAGGTTTTAACCCCTTCGCCTTCCGTTATTTAGTGTTAACCTCTCACTATCGCTCCAAGCTTAATTTTACTTGGGAAAGTCTACAAGCAGCGCAAAATGCTTTGACTAAACTATATAAGCAGGTAGCAGAATTAGATGATGCGAGAAAGTTAGATCAGGAATATAAAGATAAGTTTGAAGCAGCTCTTAATGACGATCTTAATACTCCTCAAGCCGTTAGCATAGTATGGGATTTGTTAAAGTCTGACCTACCAGCAGGAGCAAAAAAGGCAACTTTGCTCGATTTTGATAAGATATTGGGGTTAGGTTTGGATAAAAAACAACAACTGGTGGAAATTCCAGAGAAAATAGAAAAATTACTGACAGAGCGAGAAAAAGCCCGTTCAGATAAAAATTGGGACAAAGCAGATGAGCTCCGGAATGAGATTGAGAAAGCAGGCTTTATTGTAGATGATACGCCGGAAGGACAGAGAATTAAGCAAGCTAGTTAATTTACAACGACAGTCGCCCGACTAAACCCTTGCCCCACCTATCCCACAGTGCTATCCTAAAACAACCGGTAAAGGGACTGTCCCCTAAAACATCTAGTCAATGACCAACACCAACACACAATCTGTCAAAATGCCCCCCCAGAACACCGATGCCGAAGAATCGCTGTTGGGCGCTTTGTTGTTAGATAAAGAAGCTATTATCAAGATCGCCGACACTTTAAAGCCAGAAGACTTTTATAAAGAAGTCCACGGTAAGGTCTACCAAGTAATGTTAGATTTATCAGAGAAAAGAGCCCCGATCGACATCGTCAGCCTATCTAACGCCCTAGACGAAAAAGGAGAGTTGGAAACAATCGGTGGGCGCAGTTATCTAGCTTCTCTAGCTAATAATGTCCCCACCGCTGCTCATGTCGCCAGTTACGCCGAAATCGTCCAGCGCAAATCAACCCTGCGCCGCTTGATTCGGGCGGCCGCCGATATTACTGAACTTGGATACCGAGAAGGTGATGAAATCGAGAAGGTTTTAGACGAAGCCGAACAAAAACTTTTCAACATTTCCCAAAAACACACTCAACGAAATTTCATTGGCATTAAGGATGTCTTATCTACTACTTTTGAACGTATCGACGAGCTCCACAAAGACGGTGGCAAGTTGAGAGGGGTACCCACCGGCTTCACCAATCTAGATAATTTATTGGCTGGCCTACAAAAATCAGATTTAGTTATTTTAGCCGCTCGTCCTTCGCAAGGTAAAACTACTTTGGCTCTGGATATTGCCCGCAACATTGGGGTTAGAGAAAAAATACCAACTGGCATATTTAGCTTGGAAATGTCGCGCGAGCAATTAGTTGATCGGCTACTCTGCGCCGAAGCTAACGTCGACCTTTGGAAAATGCGTACCGGTAAACTTTCTGATAGTGGCGAAAACGATGATTTCTCGCGAATTGGCGATGCGATGGGAGTTTTATCGGAAGCACCAATATATATTGATGACACTCCTCTACTTTCCATCATGGAACTGCGCACCAAGGCTCGTCGGCTACAAGCGGAACACAAGCTAGGCTTTATTATTGTAGACTACTTACAGCTGATGGAAGGTAACCGTTCTCGCAATAGTGAAAACCGGGTGCAGGAAGTGTCGGAGATATCACGTGGGCTGAAAGCGATCGCTCGTGAGCTCGATATTCCGGTACTAGCTCTGTCCCAGTTATCTCGAGCGGTGGAAAGTCGTACTCCAGCTATTCCCCAACTGTCTGACTTACGCGAATCGGGCTCCATTGAGCAGGATGCTGATGTAGTGATGTTTATTTACCGCGAAGAACTTTATAAACCCGAGAC
>JABMPQ010000056.1 GCA_013202585.1 Parcubacteria group bacterium
GTATCATCACAGCACTCCTGAATACCTACCAGAATATGTGAGTGAATTTTGCCTCAGATTTTCCTCACCTAAAATGTTTGATTCTCCCCTTAGTTATCTTAAGAAGTCACTCTAGTGTGTTCCATTTGATGGGGATTACCCAAATACGGAGCGACGGATGGCGTTCTGTTTTATTTCCCCTAGACCCAGCCGTCATTGTTATATAAAATACCCTTATAAGAGGGAGTCCGTAGCCTGCCTGTCAGCAGACAGGCTCAGTGGTCACCTCAAAACATTTAGGGCCCGTAGCTCAGTGGTTAGAGCACTCGGCTCATAACCGAATTGTCGAAGGTTCAAATCCTTCCGGGCCCACCAGAGCAGAATGACTCGAACTCCTTGGGGTTCGAATTTAAAAGCCCTTGTTTAAGGGCTTTTTATGATGGAGAGAGGGAACTTCTGGATAGTGTTTAGGAAGGGTGAGCGGAAGTTTGAACTCTCAACCTGTCGCAATAAATCTACCTAGATATTACAAACCATATAGACTATATTGGACACTGAAAAACACTTTTAGTATAAGCGTAAAAATGAACAAAATTACCAAGGAGTATATTGGTGCAAACTATTTAGTAAATGATTACGGAATACTAATTCCTGCGTATTTAACATACAAAAAGCGGGAAAAATGCAAGCTCATTATAATGTATCAAACATTTAAAGACCTTTTCCCACACTTGCCGAATAATGAGTTAATCATGGAAGAAGAATTCAATGAATTTTGGATTGAGGATGTTCTTCAGGTTCTTGCTAAAATCAATTATATTTTAGCACCAACGCACTACCAAAACGCCCCATACGCAACAGATAAGTTTGCAAGAGAATTTCTTGATGAAAAAGCCTACCAAAATTACTCAAGGTTACGATTAACACATAAGGCCATTACGAGGCAGCAATTGCTTGCCAATACAAAATTAGCTTTTCTTCATTGTTCAAAAATCAAAACCAAGAAATCTATCGCTGAAAATAAGAGTAGTTTCGGTAGACTTTTGTTTAGAGTGTCGGATTATTTAGAAGAGTACACCCCATATAAGAGTAAATATGATCCTACGGTAGAAGAAAGGCAGAAACTTCTTGCGACTATTTCGAGGAATATAAACTTTAATGAAACACAGAATTTCAATAATGCGTTAATACGATATTGGTATATCTTTAACAAGATAGCAGTCAGGGAAAAGAGGAATAAAACTCAGAAATGCTTACTCCAATATTTTCGAGGAGCGACAAAGCTTGACTACAACCTACTTATTGCAGTTGCATTCGCAATCTGGGGATTTTATTGTGAATCAAATAGAAACAAAAGGCTGTCAACTCCTGAAGAGTATATGATGCAGGAAGCGTACTTTGACAGAATAAAAAGTAGTTCCAAGAAGAATTTAAAAAGAACTCTTGAATTTATCTCTGGAGATCAGCGATATTACACTGGACAATACAAAAAAACAAATTATCCTGGTAAATATTTTAAATTCAAGCCTTTTTGGGAAAAGCCATTACTCAGAAATAATCGTGGGCTGTACTACCTTCTTGATTTTGAATTTTTGGAAGAGAGGATTACAGGAGGATCTTATTGGATGATTCATGATCATTTGTTTAATAAAAACAAAAACGAGGCTGGTAAATTTAGCGGTTATTGGGGTGATGTATTCGAGGGTTACGTAAGGGATTTGATAAAATCAGTATACGATTCTAGTCGACTAGCTTTTGAAGAAGATGCAACCTCTCCTCATGGAATTGATGCTCATATTTACTATGGCAATTGTCTAGTCTGTCTAGAAATTACCAAGAGTGGATTGCGTTATGATAGTTGGATTAGCGGAGACTACGAGAAAATAAAGAGAGGACTTCGCAAAGTACTAATTAAAGATGGCAAAACAAAAGGCAAAGTAGCAAAGATGTATGAATTAATTGGCGAGATGAAATCAAAAAAAATGTCAGTTGGTGATTTCAATCTTCCAAAAGTAGAGAAATATATTCCGATTGTAGTATTTGAGAAACCTCTGCCTGTAAGTACCATCATATGGGAAGAATATGAGAATCTTTTAATAGAAAACGGGATCACAGATCCGGTGTTTCTTAGTGATCTGGAGTTTTGGAGTGTCCAAGAATTAGAGATGGTACTAAGATATATTCAAGAAAATAAAAAAACAACTATTCCAGAGCTGTTAGCTCATAAGAAAGCGACGGGTTTCCATAGAGAATCTATGAAAAATTATTTAACTACGAAAAAAGATTTTCCGAAACAAGGGTTACATTTTCATAAACTACTTTTCGACGAAGCAATGAAAAACATTAATGACGAGTTATTCAATTTGAATGATAAAATTAAACAGACATAAGTACCAAGCATCAGCAAAATGATAGTGAGTTTTCAAAATAGTGATCCATCTCCAGGCATTAATTAATAATAGGGATAATGATTAACGCCTACTCTGCCAATTGGCAGGGAAATTGCAATTTTCGCTGCGCAGCTGCAACACCCTCAACGAACCTATTTGTCATCAGATTTCTTCCCAAACAAAGTCAAATCAGGTAAGTCGCTAAAACAGTCTGGGTTGTTGTACTCTGTTCGGAGTAATTCCTCTAAGGCCCACCAAGATGTAAATAATGTTCTCCGACGCAACTTTGCTGGAGAACTGTGGATATTACCTAAAAACAGGGCAAAAGCCCTGTTTTTGTATATGTCTCGAAGTAACTACTTCCTCCTTTTGCCATAAATATAGTAGACCCACAAACATGGTTGAAAGAGTAGAAAATAAGGTCTTGTCGAAATAAATTCTCTAAAAGAAATCGGAAATTACTTTAATTATCATTACAGCTGAAATTAGTATCATACTCAGTTTAATAAATTTGTTACCATGCTTAACCGCTAAGTGAGATCCAATCCAAGCACCAATAAAACTGGATATAAACATCGTCAGCATGGCGGTTATCTCAACAGTTGAACCAAAATACAAGATACCTGTTGAAATAAGAGTTTCTGGTATTGCAGCTGCAACATCAGTAGCTCTGGCTTGAAGGAATGATTTCTTAAAAAAGTTGACGAATACGAGTACAGCGAAAGTCGCTCCGGCCATACCAAGTGCACCACTCCAAAAGCCGACGAGGAGCAAAAAAGAAAACCCTACTAAGTTAAAAGATTTCTTTTGGATACCTTTTCTTTGTTTTACGGGCTTCAGTAAAAAGAATATACCCACAGCTATCCCAAATAGAATGATATAGTTTAATACTTGCTCTGGAATGTTTATAACAAAGTTTGCTCCCGCTATCGCACCTATGCCAAGCGGTACAGCCGCCAGTAACGCTAGCTTCCATTCTATATTTTTTGAGTGGTAATACTTGCGCAAAGCCCCAAAGACGACACCCACATCAGATGTTCGATTCAGAGTGAGTGCATTTATTGGTGGGATACCAAACGCTAGCATTGTTGGAACAGCAAAAACTCCGGCACCACCAGATATTGAAGTGACAACTCCCATTATAAGCCCAAGCAATGCTAATAAGATAATCTCCATAATTTAAAGTGAGTAGGAATAAAAATATGAAACATAAAGGAACTATATAATAAATTACAAGATATACTAGTATTGTTCGTAGAATTAGTTAGTTTTAAATAAACTAGCAATTAAGTAAACAACGCTTTACTTTCTTAGATATAATGGATAAAAGATACATTCAAATTAGACGCATGTGTTTGTAAACCTATGGCTTCTACCTACTCCCACTCCACTGTTCCCGGCGGCTTATTTGTAATATCGTAAAAAACGAGATCGATGCCAGGCACAGCCAGTAATTTCTCCGTTAGTCCGCGCAAGACAGCTTCCTTCATCTGATAAAAATTAACAGTCATTGCTTCCTGTGACTCAATCGGACGCAAAATCACCGCTTCACCTCCGGCCAGCCCTAACGGCACCAACACCACCGGAAATTGCCAGATATCATCGTAAATCCCAGCTGCTCGAATCTCCTCCATCACAATACTATCCGCCTGGCGCAATAAATCCAGCCGGACTTTATCCAAATATCCCTCGCTCGACTTGATATCATCAAGATTAATATCCTCTGGACCAACTAAATACACCGCTCGATTGACTTCCTTGAAGTTATTCGTCGTCTCGACTGACAAATCATGTAACACTGACCAATCCAAAGCACCCCGGAAAGCCACCGGATGTCGATAAGTACGATTGTCGCCCTGGACCCCCACGCTTTTGACCGGCAAGACTGACGCTTGATACTCAGAACCGATCGCCGCTCTAATTTTCTCCTCAAGTTTGTTTTCATCGTCAACTTTTTCGACACGCGAGCTGCACAATGTCCGAATCGCCAATCCCGGCCCCGGGAAAGGATGCCGCTCCAAGAGCTCGGCTGGCAATTCTAGCTTTTCCCCAATCTCCCTCACCTCGTCCTTATACAATTCCGCCAGCGGCTCAACCAGCTTGTTCATTTTCATTAAGTCCAACACTTCTTGTACCCGATTATGATGCGTCTTGATCTTGTCCGCGTGTTTGGTCGCCCCACTCTCGATCGTGTCCGGATAAATAGTGCCTTGCGCCAACATCCAGTCGTCAGCCTTCATGCCCTGCTCAGCCATTACTTTATCTTTTACTTCTAGAAAAGTCCGGCCAATGATCTCGCGTTTCTTTTCTGGATCAGTCACGCCTTTAGTAGCTGCCAGAAAATCATCCGTAGCATCAATCACCGTCAGGTCATCAAAGCCAGCCCTCGCCAAAGCCTCTTTGACCCACTGCGACTCACCGAGACGCATGAAGCCATTATCAATATGCAAGCCAAATACTCGCTCTTTGCCCAGGATCTTCTCCAGCAAAGCAAAACAAACAGTCGAATCCACTCCGCCGGAAACTAGTAAAAACACGTTATTACCACCCACCTGTTTTTTAACATTTTCTTGAAGCTCTACCCAATACTGCTCCATCGACCAATTCTGCTCACAATCACAAATATTGAGCACAAAATTCTCGATAATCTTGAGGCCTTTTTCTGTATGAGTCACTTCGGGATGAAATTGCAGACCGTAGATTTTTTTCTCGTCATCGGCCATCGCTACTACTGGGCAGGTGTCAGTTTTACCCAGGATAGAAAATCCAGTTGGCGCCTTGACTACCGAATCCGTATGACTCATCCAGACTTTTTCTTCATCAGCCAAGCCAGCAAAGAGCGGGGATTGATTTATGACTGACATATTAGCCAAGCTATATTCGCTAGTCTTCCCTGGCTTCACCTCGCCACCAAAGTGATGGGCGATAAGCTGGTGTCCATAACAGAAACCCAAAATCGGCACGCCCAAAGCAAAAATCTCCCGGTTGTATTTCACCGCTGCTTCATCGCCTACTGTTTGTGGCCCTCCAGACAGAATCAGACCCCTGATCTCGCCAAGCTCCGAGAGATCATCATCGGGCATGAAAATCTTCGCCAATACCCCAAGTTGCCTGATGCGACGGGCAATCAGGTGAGTATATTGGGAGCCAAAATCTAAGATGGCTATTTGGTGTTTCATGAGTTATTTAATAGGGTTTGAAGCAATTAATAATTTAGTTGGCAAGTAAAATGGTTTTTTTTGGGCTTAAATAAGGCTTTTATTTTTACTCTAATTTGGATTTGCAAAGAGAAATGTTGTTTTTTAGCTTAAATAAGGGCTGTTATTTCTCTTTGCAAGCGTCTTTGCAAAGAGAAATTATTTTTCAAACTCATCAATATCTGGCAATTTATATCTTGTATATCGTGGATTTTTTGATTCAGACTCAATTTTTAATAATAAACCTTTTATAGTCCACTTTTTAAGTAAACGCGACATTTTATAGCTTTGTGTTATATTTATAATTTCTCTTGCTTCTTTATTATTAATATATCTATTTTCTTTTAAATATTTTTTTACCTTCTCCCATTCATCAGGCTGTTCTTCATTAAGTAATACAACCTTTACAGAATCTTCATACGATGGATAAGTAAAAAAGATGGGTGGGTAAAGATTTTGTCTATCCATTCCGATTCTCATGGCGCGCACTCCTTCGTTAAGATTAAGATTTGGTGGTTCTGGGAACTCTCGTAAATGTTTTACCAGCAAATGATTTCGCTCACCATCTGCGCGCTCAAAACCAATGTTTGTTTTGGTAATATTATATGGAAACAACCCCGGGCTAAGTACTTCGACTCTATCCTCAAAAATTCTTATCTCAATATCCCTTTTAATATGATAATCGCGATGGATGACAGCGTTTGTAATTGCCTCCTTGACAGTTCTCTCCGGAATTTTATATTCATTTATAAATCCAGAATCTATTCTAAGACCACTTTTTAAAATATTTAAGACATATTCATGTGAATTTTTTATTACATCAATCACAGGGCCATCTATAGTTTTTGGCTTCTCTAGATAATTTGGGGTTTCTTCAAATTTCTCAATTGTTCCTTTGAGTTGTATTATTCTTACAGTGCATTTTGTCTCCATTAAATCATTTGGGAACTTGGCGAATAACAATACAGCTGCTCTTGTAGGCCTCAACAAGCCCTCATCGTCTTTTCTGGCAAGACCAGTTTGAAGCAAAATATCTTTAACGCCTTCGTCTTTAATTTTTCTGTTTTTTCTCCAACCATCAAAATGTTCTGTGTCAAGAAGTTCAAAATCAACATTGACAAGTTCTTTGTCAGCCTTTTCAAAACCCTTGGCATAGTTTAACTTCACTATTTCTTGTGGTGATAATTTTTTATTGCTTTTATGTAAGCGGGTCCAAACTTGACTGTTAATTGAATAAAAAGACTCTGCCGCTTTTGGAACCCGCAATAAAGCTATCGTTTTCTTGTTTTCGACTTCTATTAGATCAGGTTTTAAATTCGATACTGGTGGAATAATATTTTTAATCTCATGGAAAACAGAATCAAATAAATCTTTGTTTTCTTCTATGCCAAAAACCCTATCTAATCCTTTTAATTTTGTTTTTTCCGGATCATCAACCCCAAAAACAATGTGACCGCCGTCTGTATTTGCCAGCGCAACAATTGTTTGGATAATCTTACCCACCACTTTATCGCCCCTGAGTCTTTTGAACTCAATCGTTTGCGTTTCTTCTGGGATATCAAGTATGGATTTAATTCTTTTTTTCATGAAATAAAATTCAAGTAATTTTTATAATTTATAATCTTCCTCGATTATCATAGGCAAACACAACTAGATTATACTACCATTTCCGAACAAGGAAAATGGCAATCATGTCCAGATTCAGACAAAAAAACTAGCAAAGCCCGTTGACCTCTCCCCATATTTTCGTACACTTAATCACAAAGGGGCACTAAACAAAGGAGGAAGTATGCCTGGACCAGCCATACTTAGAAGAGACGGCACCTTTACTGACGAGCGCCTAGCCGCTCAAGTCGTCTGGGGTGATCTGGACGATGAAGTGATTGCCTGGAAAGCACTTCTGGCTACGGAAGAGGCAAAGGGGGAGAAGGCTGACACCGCAAAAGTGCGAAGATTGCAAGTGGCAATCCAGAAGAACGAAGCAGAAATAGCCGATCTTTTTTCACCCGACAACTAGGCATGAGGGGAGAAGCCGCCGACTCTCCACCTTCTTGCCTTTTTTTTTATTAAATGCAATTATTAGCACAGTGCTAAATATTAAAACACCCTTATGATCAGAGAAGCCCTAACATTTGATGACGTCTTACTCGTTCCCCAAGCCTCGACCCACTCGCCAAGCAAAGTTGATACTTCGGTGCAGTTGACTGACAAAATAAAATTAGAGATTCCAATCTTGTCAGCAGCGATGGATACGGTGACGGAAAGTGAGATGGCTATTACTCTAGCGCAAGCCGGTGGACTCGGTGTTGTTCATAAAAATATGTCTCCAACCGAGCAGGCCGCCGAAGTGGAGAAAGTGAAAAAAGAGAACTTACTGTGCGGCGCAGCGATTTCGATTGGCCAAGACGTGGAAGAGAGAGCTGATCTACTAGTGAAGGCAGGAGTAGATGCTCTGGTAGTCGATGTTGCTCATGGTCATTATTATAAGATCGGCGACTTAATCAAGCAGCTCAAACGAAAATATGGCGAGCAAGTGGCTATTATCGGCGGTAATGTGGCTACAGGGCCTGCTACCAAGGATCTTATCAAGGCCGGAGCTGATGTGATAAAAGTCGGCGTTGGTCCAGGATCGATTTGTACTACGCGCGTGATAGCTGGCGTTGGTATGCCACAGCTGACTGCGATAATGGACGCTGTGGAAGTAGCGCGCAAAACAAAAACACCAATCATCGCTGATGGTGGCATAAAATATTCCGGGGATATTGTGAAAGCGCTAGCAGGGGGCGCTTCGGTAGTGATGCTCGGCGGATTACTGGCTGGCACTGATGAAGCCCCGGGTGAAGTGATAGAACAAGATGGCCAGAAATATAAAACCTATCGCGGCATGGGCTCGATTGATGCGATGGAGGCTGGATCCAAGGATCGATATTTGCAAGGAGATAAAAAAACGAAAGACATGATTGCGGAGGGAGTCGTGGGGCAGATAAAATATAAAGGCTCCGTGAAAGATATTATTACTCAGCTTACCGGTGGACTGCGCCAGGGTCTCGGTTATTGCGGTGCTAAAAATCTGACTGAGCTCGCTCAGAAAGCAGAATTTATCAAAATGTCAGGCGCTGGCTACAAAGAAAGCCACCCCCATAGTCTAGAGAAGATAAAAGAAGCACCGAATTATTAAAAAAACTGGTCAGCTGTCAGAGCTAGAACAAAATTATTTGGTCTAAATTTTTCTTCCGTAGGATGGATTTCTCTGTCAAGATTCTTCTTAGTTATTTCTAACCTATTCCCAGTATTGTCTTTTAGATATTTATCTGCTCTAGCCAAGAAATCATCTCTTTTTTCATTTTTCTCCTCAATCATTCTCAGGCTGATATCACAACCTTCTATTCGATCTTCATCGCCTTTCTCTGGATGAGTGCGTTTTTGATACATGCGCCGATTTTTGAGAGTTATTTTTTCTTCTTGCGACTGCACTACTCCATATCGAACCTCCCTGACATCATCAAGCGTAACGTCATCAAGGATGTGCGCTTCGACATACATAGTATGCATATAAGTGTAGCCTCTTTGTTTTAAAGACGCTTCCATTAAAGCCTTTGACAATAAAGCTCCTGACCAATCAAGCTTGCGCGATCCAATATTGTCCCATTCTCTATGTAACCAACGAGGTACAACTTCACCGACAACTTCGCTACCAGTCATAGAGTCTCCTTCCATAAATCGGACACGTTCTGCTAAGCGCTCATTATCTAAAGCTAACGTGCCATGACCATAGAATGGTGCCGGTCCGATGATTTCGTCATAGCCATTTTTGGTAGCGAGAGCACCAACCACAAAAGGTTCGTCGCCGTAACCGAGAGCTGCATCCCGTTCTTTTCTGATCTCTCCATAACGGGATGGTTTAGTCCCGAAAAGTCCTTTACCCTCCCTCCTGTTACTCCTGGCAGCAATCTCTTCGTACCTTTTGATCCGACCGCTCTTGCATACGCCCCCTAGACCTCGCCAATTAGCGTTGATACTTACCTCATGATTATCTTTAACATTCTGGTACTCTTTGGCAATAAGTTCTTTGAGCTCGGCGACATTAGCTCCATGCTCAATTATTTCCTCGGTAACAAAATTATCCAAGGATAGTCTGACATTGGCAGCAAACTCCGAGCGACCCTCCTCGTCTAGAGCCTCAAGATCAGATAGCTCTGACAACAAAGTAGCAGCATCTTGCACGCGCTGCTCAAAGTTTTCCCCAGATATTTGCGGAGAGTGGCTTTCCACGAGTTCGTTATAGAGGCGCCGTGTTTCCTCGTGTTGAGACGAAGGTAGTTGTGACAAATCTAAAGACTTGTCGCGCTTTTCGACAGGCGGGATGACAGATTCGACATCCAACCCTGTTTCTGTTGTTGGTCTCATAAGTTTTTTCGACTGGTCTACTACTAGGCAAAAACCAGAAAAATCTTAATAAGGCTGAGTGTAAGTATAGTTGACTACGCCACCGTGAAAATCATAATCTGTCCCAACAGTAAAGAAGTTTATTGACATATAGTAGACTGTGTCACTATTATCAACAACCTCGTCAATACCATCCAAATCAATAGTTAAATTACCAGATCCGAGACCATTGGTCGAATCGGTTCGAGGAGCATTGGGTGAAAAGCTTGCTAAACTCGCTGAATAAAAACTAGCCACAATAATACTAGCTCCATTATCAGAAACATATGCTTCCGCTGAGGTCACAGTCGCACCATCAGGTAATTGCACTGGACAATAAAAAACCATACCTGGTGGTAAAGTTCCAGGATCAATCACAGGATATATCGCACTTCCGTTTGATTTAAAAGCATATGTAAGTCCAACCTCCTCTGGATGGCAACTACTAGCCGGGATGCTTGTTTTACCGCTTCTACTATCCCAACTAGGCGAGCTCTGGCTGACATAGGTCGAAGGAATTGCCGACACATCCACTCCGTCAACTGTCCCAGCCGTCACTATGCTGCCAGCAGTGACTGTTCCAGACGCTGTAACGCTGCCAGCTGTAACCGCCCCAGACGCCGTGACACTTGCAGCGGCTAGTGAACCCGACAGGTAGCCATCTTTAAAACGACTGCCCGAAGTACCAAGCGAATAAGTGTTATTGGCTGTCGGCATTATAGTATCCGTAACCTTAATGGGATCGTCTCCCCCTTTTTCCGTGCGGTAAATCTCCCCATCGATGCGCACATCATCGCCAAAAGTAACGGGAATAATGCTGGCACCATCTTCATCGACGGAATTGTTAACAATGGTACCGTTGAAAAAAGTGACACCACCGACATCAGCTTCCGTAGAACCAACATAGGCTGAATTTACTTTGATAGTGTCATTTACTATTACCTCTTCGTTGTAGGTGATGGTACTAGCGGGTTGAAGAGTGTCAGCCGGAGAAGCTGAGGCCAAGCTAGCTGTTAGCAATAGACCGGCAACAATAAACAGGGCTGTGAACAGTTTACTAATTGTCATTTTGTTTAGTTATTTATTTTAAATATAAAGGCTATTTCCCAATTCTTTTTCGCAACGCCATATGAGCTTCTTGAAGCTTGACCAAGAGAGCACTCTCATTGACCAAGTTATGGACTCGATTAGAAATAATAAATTCACCTTTAATCATCAGGTCGCGAATATTGCGACCGCCGTGGGTAATCATATTACCTACTAAACTGAGAGGTTCTTTTTCGTTGTAGGGTAAGAAACCTCGATCTTTAAGCTTCCAGAAAGCGATGTCAGCCTGGTAGCCGGGGAGGATCTTGCCTACCTTGCCTAATTTTAAAATCTTAGCCGCCTGTGAAGTAACCATGCGAAAAAGATCTTCGTACAATACTCGGTGTTTATGTAAATGAGTGATACGAGTTTGCAAAGCCTCGGATAACAAATCCAGACTATTTTTTGAAATTACACTATCCGTCCCTAAACAAACTTGATCAGCCGCTCCCCGCTTAACAAATTCTACAAAATCGAATTCGCCGCTCTTGTGCAATTTATTAGAAGTAGGTAGGTGAACCACGCCAATTTTATATTTTTTAATCAAATCAATTTCCCGGCCCGATAAGTGAACGCAATGCGAAAGCAAAACCTGTGAGCTGGCCAGGCCTAATCTCTCAAGCGTTTCTACTGTTCGCTCGCCAAATTTTTCCACGTTCTCTTGCACCCACTCTTCACTCTCAGCCGCGTGCATAGTAAATAAAACACGGTGCTTTTTCACTAGCTGTTTGATCTTGGCTAGCTGAGCGGGACTGGCTTTGTGTAAATAGTGAACCGCAATAGCTGGCTTAGTAAAATAAGAATTCTTCCGTCGTAAAATCTTTTCTACCAACGCCGGAGTATTTTCCGGATGAGAATTGGAAACAGCGGAAATAGCGTTGATCACATTTTGCTGGGAAGCTTTAGCTGCTTCCTCCACCGGGTCAAATACACCATAGTGACTGAGAGTGGTAGTAATGCCGTTTTTCTGTTCCTCCGTGAAATCACCGAGCGCTCCCAGAAAGAAATCCTCGTCCGTCATTTTGCCCTCTAGGCGAGCCATCTTGGCAACCTGCTCGACGACATTACCTTTATCCAACATCATTGAAGAACGCAAGAGGTACATGGGGGGATGAGAGTGCGCGTTAACAAAGCCCGGGGAAATGATTATCCCTCCTCGTTTGGAAGCATCGTAAATAAGATCGATGTCACTCACCGGAATCCGCCCCTTGTCAGCCGGGAAAACTTCCTTGATCTTGCCGTTCACAATATAGACTGAGTGGTCTGGCCAGAGCTGCAATTTCTCTTTATCGTCAACGGTAATGACAAAAGCTGCCCCGTGGATTAAAACCCGCTGGCGACGGCGACCCTCTGACCCCAACGACATATAGCGACTACGATTTTTTCGCTTAGAATCATAATCAGCGAAATCGCTATCGTGTAAAACCTCAGCGGCGGCTGCTTGAGAAATATCTTTTTTTTGTTTAGACATAATTTTGGTTAAAGAATTTAAATAAAACCTGCCCCGCATCTTCATATTTGGAACGGGCACTTTATTTTTAGTATAGACGACTTTGCGCGAAGCGACAAACACAGTTTAGAAAAAGAAAGAAAAAAGGCTCAAGACTCAGGGAACAAGAAGTCCCCAGAATCTCAAGCCTCAAGATTCAATGCTACGAGCGAGGCCGACGGAACCCCGAAACTCCACCGAAGCCCGGATTGGCAATGCCGAGATGGTAGTAGCGCAGGCTCAGACCGTCATCGCCCTGATTCCAGCTGAAGTCCAGACAATCATCGAACTGGCCATCGGCGTCCGGAGAGTACACACAGCCGGGGCAGTCGATGCGGAGCTGGCCAAGGCCGGTAATGCGGCCGGGGTGAGTAGCCAGCAGAGCTGCGTTCTCATAGGGGCCGAGTCCGAACTCGGGCTCGGTGTAGAGGATGCGACCACGGCGCACGCTTTTGCCGGCCCAGCGCTGACCGAACTGAAAGGGGAAAACCCAGAAGTCACCCGGAAGTTCATCCAGCTCTTTGTGGGCCAACATCGTTCGCTGCACAAGCCGTAGATGCTCGGGACTGAGTGTCCCCTTTTGCCAGTTTTCGAACTTACACTGTCCGGCGAGGAGCTTGAGCATTCGGTCGAGTGCTCCGTGGTAGGCCTCCGAGTCAGAACCCATGATCCTGGTAGGTTTGGGCGTGACAGCCCAGCCTTCGGCTCCGGTGGAAAGTGACACCTCTGCCAGAGCCAGCACGTGGCTGCTATCAAAGCCCGGATAGTACTGCTGCCAGAACTCGAGCTGCTCCGCCAGCGTCCGGATACGAAAATCCTCCGGGTAGCCAACACTCGACTTCTTCTCCTCGTCAGCCCAGAGCCTGTCCCAGAAGCACTGGAGTCTCTGGTGCTGAGCGGGAGTGAGAGCATCGATCTGGTCAAGTACTTTCCAGGCCGGCACCTCGTTAACCAGTCTTTCGAACTGACCCTGGGTGGGCTGCTCCTTGGCCGCCAGAACAGCCAGTTGCAAGATAGGGACTACCTTCACTTCGTCCCCATCAGCGAGGGCTTGTATAACATCGGGGGGAACTCTCCCCTGAACGACAGCCCGAGTTAGTTCCGGTAGTTTTCTCAACGCTTCCTCTCGCGGTTCGCCGGTGAGTCTATCCATGACAAACTTTCTCCTGTTGAAATGTGCACGCTCGCCTCAGATACCAAGCTCATCTTGGCATCTAACAGACAAGCTAAAGCTATCCCGATTCTGTCGAGACACAGGCTTCCCACATGAGGTAAGCCCACTTTAGCTAAATCTTTTTTAGCTAAATAGAGTTTAGCTCATAGAAAAATTCATAAATAGATGCTCTCACTCTAACAGGCGAAATTCTCGCAGAATCAAAAAACAACTTCATGTATCAGTCCACCTCATTTTGGACAAGTAGTTGTTTTTAATCATATAATCTACTGGGGTCTGTAGATCCAGTCCCCAATGGTATCTTTCGGTATTGTACCAGAGCAACCA
>JABMPQ010000057.1 GCA_013202585.1 Parcubacteria group bacterium
TAGCCCCACCAAAATGTCTATTAAACCGGAAAAATCTAGAATATCATTGTCTGTCTGGTAAATTTGCTGCCAGGTCTGGCCATTGTCGTTCGATTTTAAGACGCCAATAAAAGACTGAGCCGAATCTGACGTGTAGCCAGTGACCGGTCGCAGATAGGTAGATACCGGACGGGAGACAGCGTAAATAGTACTTTTCTCCACTCGTTCAATCCAAGCTATTTGCTCGGGAGGAATGTTGTCAGGATAAATAAGCCCACTCTTTTTATTATTCGCCAGCTGATTATAGAGTCCGCTGGTCTCATTTTGCAAATCCTGATTAACATTTTTCTGCCACCAGCAAAATCCACCACCCACTACGGCGGCAGTGATGAATATTATGAGAGTAATAATCCATAGTTTAGCTTCTCGTGGGTTATCTTGACGCTGACACATTTTCCAGCCAATGCGCCACCCCAGCAGGGCAAAAAGAAAAGCGATGACAGTCGCTACCACCCAAGGAATGGCGTAAATTAGATAAGGGAAAGAACCAGCACCGTGTAAGGGCCTGGTAGCAAAAAGATAAGCTAGAACGGCCACGTGCATTAAATAAACAACGGCAATAAAAACGGGCACAGCAAAAACAACCGACCAAACAGCTAGACACTTCTTTGATTTTGCCCATGGTTTTTTAGTAGCACCTTGTTGTTGAGTGGACATGATAATAAATTACTATTTAAATCTTATCATTTATTGACTTTAATTCATATAAAAAAACCACCCAAATATAGGTGATTTTTTCTGAATATGTCGAAATGACAGATTTATTCCATTTCGCGGGCAGCTTCAGTAAGAACTACATACATATCTACTAAAGCTTTTTTTAGGTCAGGCTTTTTACCAGATAATTCGCCAGCGTGTTGATCCTGCTCAAGTGTTTCAATTAGACTGTGACAAAAAGCTGTTTGTCGTTCTAACGCATCCTTGAAATCAGCTCCGACTTGATACTTTTCATTCATTTTCGCATGTGAGCCAGTCAAACTTTTCAAGTATTCTGCGCCGGTAAAACCTCTTGAACCTTCCTGAGAGTTTAAAATAACTTGCATTGTATCTTGGATTTGACGTTCGATGTCCCTGTTTAAGTCTTCCTCGAATTTTTGCCTAGTTTCGGGGGTATTGGTGACGATCTCTACCCCTTTTTTCTGGGCAAGTTGCTGTATTCTCTCAACCATATCTGGTTGTCCAGATGCTTTCTTAGTTCCTAAAAGTTCAGCCCGGGTGTGATATTCCGCATGCCCCAATCCATTAGTAGTTAATATATCTTGCAATGCATCTTGCCAATCTATTTTGATGTCTTTTCCTTCGGCAAATTTATCTAATGAATCGAAATTGCCCTCATCTAACGGTACAGGACACGCTTCATTATTATAGGGATCATGTTTTAAATTTACCTCTTCAAAAAGTTTCAAATAAATAGCACCCCTCATTGTTTCTTTTAGGTCGACTTCCTCGTCTGGACAATGTTCGGCGCAATAATCTAGTATTACTTCCGCATATTCATGGTTATCATCTCTTAATGCCCGTCTTAGTTCCATATTACGGAAGCTTGAGTGCTCTCTGATATCTCTATCTTTATCTTTTTCTTCGGCAAAACGGACCCCCATCCTATCATTGTCACCTGATTTGAAAGCTTCCATTTTGTCATTAGAACGAGTTTTCCGCCATGATTTCCACTCTTCTACAGCTCCTTTTAGTCTTGGATCTTCTTGAGCTTCTTTAGCAGCAATTTCCTCCATTGGACCTTCTTGGTCTGTAGCCATTTTTTTAATTTAATTGTTTTATTAAGTTGTTGCCTCATTATAGCAGATGTAAGCACTTTTGTAAATGGCACTAACTTAAGTTTCAATCTTCTCCTTCTAAAAAGCAGGGTTTTTGGCTAAACTGAGACTAGAAAGTAAATAAAAACCAAAAATATGTCTCAGGCCAAGTACCCTGCTTTTCTTAGCCTAGCACTTTTTAAATCTGTCCAAAAGA
>JABMPQ010000058.1 GCA_013202585.1 Parcubacteria group bacterium
ACCTTCTTTCCCGTCCTTAATCCCACCTCTATTACCTACCTCTCGAAGAATGTTATCCTTTGCATATTGGCATTATTTACTTTAATCTAGCCAATTATGCTCAAGGCTCTAGGGTGGGGCAATAGGTTTTGAATGCGGCATTCTCAGGCTGGCCGACCCCGGACAAGGCCTGGCCTACTTCGTCGACCATATGATGGGCATCGAGAGCGATCTGCCAACCAACACTTCCGGCGGCTTGATCGCCAAGGGTCACCCCATCAGCGCCACTGGTCTGGCCATGGTCGGCCAGGTGCACCAGCAGATCCTCGGCCAGGTGCCGAGAGAACTACAGGTGCCGAACTGCAAGAACGGCGTTACGCTCAACATCGGCGGAGCGATCGCCTCCACCGTCTGCACCGTACAGCGCCGGGCAGCCTAGCCACCAGGAGAACCCGACCTCGCTCCTCCGACAGAATCAAGCTGAGACTACTCTAGTCTCGTAACTCTTTATTCTGTCTTTTTTTATTCGCGCAGTGAGTGAGAGAAAAGCAAAATCTTTTTGCTTTTCCGAATGAGCAAGCGAACAAGAGGCGGAGTCTCTTATCCTCGTTACCCTTAACAACCCCTGTTCCCAACCCCTTGACCTTATTAGCCATAATTACTAAGCTTAAGACGCCTGGGAGCAAGTTTAAAAACCTAGTGTTTCATGATCCTCTTCTGGGTTCTTCATTTATGTCCTTCATTTTTAACTTGCTCCCAGGTTTTCTCCTGTTCATTCGCTTGGTGGAAGTGGGGGTTTCTGATTTTTTGTCGGGATCTAAAATGCAATCTCGCTTTCACCTTCTAAATTCCAGCTTGTGGCAGGGTGGCCTAGGTTCTTTACCAGATGGCCGCCTGTTCCTTCGGCGCCATCACCATCAGGGACGGCAGCGGGAAACCGAAAGCCACTTTGTCACAACTATCCCACCGCGCGGTGGAGAAAAGGAAGCCTCGCTTCCACCTATATGGCTCGCATCCCCTGTGAAGACCGTATGAACCGTCTTTTTCCGCCGCGCCTTTTTTATTACTTTATTTTCGCACAACAAAAAACAGCCCCGATCGGATCGGGGCTGCTTAAAAATATTTCTAATAGTCCTAACATCTAAAACCTACAACCTAACACCTACACCACCCGCTCCACTTCCACCAAACTCGTCGCTCCCGCAATCACCTTCAACATCCCATCCTGCCGCATAGTAATCATCCCCTGCTTCCGCGCCAGTTTCTCTATTTCTAAAGACGAAGCTCGCTGATTTATCAACTCCTTCATCTCTTTAGTAATCTCAATTAATTCATACAAGCCCACTCGACCCTGAAAACCAATCTTACCACACTTGGCGCAACCTTTGGCCTTAGCCTTGTACAATTTTTTAACACCTTCTTTAGGAAAGCTATTTCCCAGATCTGTTTTTAGTTTTTTCACTTCGTCAACCGACGGCGTATACGACTGACGACACTTCTGACACAAACGTCTAACTAGTCGCTGTCCAATCACCCCCGCCAGAGAAGGAGCGACTGTATGTGGTCGCAATCCCATATTAAGCAAACGCGGAATAGCTCCCGCGGCGTCGTTAGTATGCAAAGTAGAGAACACCAAGTGACCAGTCAAAGCCGCTTGCGAGGCAATTTCAGCCGTTTCCTCATCCCGAATCTCTCCTACCATCACAATATCAGGATCCTGCCGCAAAATAGACCGCAAACCACCAGCAAAAGTCATGCCCTTCTCCGGATTGATCGGTGTTTGCTGAACTCCCGCTAGACGATACTCGATCGGATTTTCTAGGGTGATAATTTTGACCTCCGGGGAATTAACCTGATTTAAGCAAGCGTATAAAGTAGTAGTTTTACCGGAGCCGGTCGGGCCAGTAGTAAGAATCATACCAGTTGGCTTGGTGATTAATTTCAAAAGCAGTTCCTGTTCGCGTGACTGGAAACCAAGCTTAGTAATATCCAGCTCGGTTGCTCCCGTTCCTAGTAAACGCATTACAATTGACTCTCCGTAGCCAGAAGGGAGCACCGAAATTCGCAAATCAATGTCGCCCTGCTCTAATTTAACGGTGATACGGCCATCCTGAGGAATATCATTAACATTTATTTTCAGGCCTGCCACCAACTTGATTCGAGAAAGTAATTTATCGTAGACTTCCTTATCCAACTCCGCAATGTTATGTAATATCCCATCTAGACGATAACGTAACTTAATATCATTTTCTTCCGGCTCAATATGAATATCCGAAGCCTTGCTGATAATAGCTCCCGCTAAGATGATATTCACCACTTCGGTAGCTGATACTTCGTGAATTTTCTTTTTCAGGTCAGATAAATTCTTGATCTGTTTTTGGGCAGACTGCAATGATTTCGCCGTTAGGCCAATTTCCTCTTTCTTCTTGGGAATAACAATTTGCTTGTAAAATTCGGCGGCGTAATTAAAGCTAGGGGCGGAAGTCAAAAACAAGGAAATCTTAAAGCCAGTATCCTTTTCTAGTTTCTCAACCGCGGCCACGCTTTCCTCATCTTCCGGATCCACAATCGCTACTCGCACCATGTCCTTGACCTTATAAAAAGACAAAATGCCTGCTTGTCGCGCCTCCCGCTCTGAAACCAAAGACAAAACATCCTTAGCAATCGGAGTTTCTTTCAAATTCACGTAGGGCATGTTGTAAGACGTTGCTCTATCAATAGTTTCTTTCTCCTGTTGCTTCAGCTTTACATCTTCAAGCTTTTCCTCCAACTCTTCTTTTTTCTCGCCCTCGAATGATTGAGTAGATAAATCGATCATAGAATGTTACTTAGAAAATCGCTTATTATTATATCACAATTCGCTATTTAAAAAACCCGCGCTGGAAACGCGGGCTTTATCGTTTGATATTTTACGATTGTTTTTTAATCGCCTCTTCTAGCCGTTTCACAGCTAAGATGCCAGCTCCCGTACGTAGATCAGTCTTATATTTTTTGGCTAGCTTGTATACTTCCCGAAACGATTGCCGCATTAGTGGTGATAACTTACGCGCTACCTTGTCTTCTGACCACTTTTCGTTTTTCATATTCTGATACCACTCAAAGTAGCTGACAGTCACCCCGCCAGCGTTAGCCAAAATATCAGGGATGGCGGTGATTTTCTTGCGTCGAAGAATAACATCAGCTTCCGGCGTGGTAGGGCCGTTGGCTAGTTCCAGAATAATATCCGCTTTTACTTTATTGGCGTTAGCTTTGGTAATCTGATTTTCTAAAGCAGCCGGGATTAAAACATCAACGTCTAAGGTAAGAATCTTGTTTTGGGGGATATATTTGCAACCTTGGCAATTGCAGCTGCTACCGCTTTTACAGGTCTTTTTGCCGCTAGCTTTACAGTCGCAGAGGCCGACGGTGCCAAATTTTTCTTTGTATTTCATCACTTTGTCCGGATCAAGTCCATCTGCACAGTAGAGAGCTTTACGTGAATCGCTGACGGCTACAATCTTAAAGCCTTTATCATGAAGAAGCTTAGCAGCTACATAGCCAGCATTGCCGAAACCTTGAATAGCTACTGTACCTTTTTTCTTTTTCAAAGCTTTGAGGGCTTCATCAAGTACAAAAACACCACCCTGAGCCGTAGCAATATCGCGACCCTTAGAACCACCATTGCCCAACGACTTACCAGTTAAGGTTGGCAAATATTCGCTCTTTTTTAGCTTGCGCTTGAGCTGTTTCTCTTTGGTCTTTTTATACTCATCCACCATCCAGTCCATAATTTGCGAGTTGGTATAAACATCAGGAGCGGGGACGTCTTTTTCCGGTCCAAGGAAGTCAGCAGCAGCGCGAGCAAAACCTCGTGATAATCTCTCTAGTTCTCCCGACGATAATTTGTGTGGATCAACGGTGATGCCACCTTTGCCACCACCCATTGGAATGCCAGTAACAGCACACTTCAAGGACATCCAGTGAGCCAGCGCTTTGACCTCGTTAAGATCAACTTGGGGGAAATAACGGATGCCACCTTTGTAGGGACCACGAGCGTTATTGTGCTCCACTCGGTAGGCTTCAAAAATCTGTATTTTCCCTGAGTCCATCTTGACCGGAATTTGCATCATAATAATACGCTGCGGCTTAGATAGAATCTCGAAAATCTCTTTATCCAGTTTTATTTTTTTCGCAACATCTTCTAGCTGCTTAAGAGCATTCTGGTGTGGATTCTGAGGCATTTGTTTTATTAATTAATTGCTGACATTGACCTTAAGGATAATACTGAGCGGCTTGGTTGTCAATTGGGAAGTGGGGATTTTAGTCACGGCTGGATCTATTTTGTATTGATATTTTTCTTCGATTAGGTAGGATGGGGTGATCGTGTGATTGACAGAACATTGCAAGGAGAACACCATGTCGCAAGAGAATAAACCGATCACAGCTGGTGACGTCGAGGAGTTGGTGAAGCAGGTGGAGGATTTCCTGGATCAATCATCGGGTAAGTCACAAGCAGCAAAACGGATACTACTGCGTAACAGCACCTACATTTTTACGATGATGCTCGGAGCTACCGAAGGAGGAGACGACGACACGTACGAACTGTCAGTAGAACTGGCAAGCTACTACCGGGACATCAAGACTTGCCTCGAGGGTGAGTAAGGTAGCGCAAGGGGGCGCCTAGTACAACACCTGAGGATGCACTAAACATCCTCTTTTTTTATAAAACGCTGTTATTGCTGGATATTTCACCGCAAATAAAGGGCTTCGCCCCTTGTTTGTTTGAGAACTGACGCAAATGAGTCTTCGCAAATAAGGGGCTTCGCCCCTTGTTTGCTCGTTCACTCTGAAGAGTAAAAATAAATTTTTACTCTTCACTCGTTCACTTCGCAAATAAAAAAAAGATACGTGCGCTGGGCAGGTATCTTGAGAGAAGTGCTGGGGTGCGTGGGGGTCAGCCGTCTGCCAGTCCTCTTATACATGCGAGCGAGACAGATATTTCAAACCCCGAACTATTTCGGATTGTGTAAATGGTGCCAGAAGATGACACCACCGCGCCTACCCACCTGTCGCCGATATCGTAGTTGCCTTGTTTGTCGGCATACACCATCACTTGATCGTCCTTCCAGTAGTGGGCAGCGTAGAACCCCCAGATAGAAGCAATAATCCCCCCAAGCAAGATCAGGAAGCTGGTGCCAGATCCGATCTTGTCCCAGACTGGGTGCAAGAGGAAAAACAGCCCGCAGGCACAGGCCACAGCACCAACTGCGATAGCCAACAATCTCAAATGATTCTTCTTCATTGCATCCCCTTTGTCAATGAACGTCAAAAAAATGAGCCCTCTTTAAAATATTAAAAATCGCGACTATCCCAAAACACTCTTCACTTTCTCCAGCACATCTCTCTCTACTTCCGCCAAGCTAATCCCACTAATCTTAATTTTCATTACCCCATTACGACTAGCTGTATCAAAAATCTCCGCCAATTGATTGATATGACTTTCTTTATTTGATTTGACCAAAATTTCTACTCCGCCAGTTTGCTCGGGAGCCTCAGCGACTGCTGGCTGCTGGCTGCTCTTGGCCGCCTCATATAATACTACTACTACATCCGTATTAGGCACTGAGGTCATAATCTCATCGGTAATGCCTTCTAAATCCTCCGTGCGAGCGCCCGAATTAACAAAGTCCTTTTGATTTAGCATACTCCAAGCTAGCTTTTTCTCGGGGCTATGCTTGACCCGCGCCAGAGCTCGTCCCCATAGCTTTAACATCGACAACGAGCGGTTCTTATACAAACTATTGATCACTTGCTGCTGATCAGCGCCAGCGGCAATCAATTTAGCCGCAATATTAAACGATTTAGGCGTTGCGCTTGTATTTTGAAAGCTCCGAGTAGAAGCAATAATGCCTGTTAGTAAACAAGTAGCGATTCGCTCATCAATCACTTTTTCCCCCATAGCGGCAAAAAGTTCATATAATATCTCCGCGATCGAGGAAGCAGTGGTGTCCACTAAATTTACCTCACCAAATTGCTCATTAGAACTACTACAATCGATGTTGATTACCGGAGTTTCATAAAACAAGTCAGCGCTTTCCGTATAAACCGGCCCCAGCGACTCAAAGTCAGTGCTATGGATGATAAAAACAGTGTCATAGCCAAAACCTAATATTTTGGTCGACAAGTGCTCAGGCGTAAAGCTGCCTCCTTCGGGAGTAATAAAGATATTTAGATTTTTACCGTCTTTGTCAAAATCATAGCTAAACTGAGCCACTTTAGTTTCAGAGGTATCGAGAGAAACGACAAAGTTTTTGCTTTGCCGAACATTGCTCTTGACCTTTTTTGTTTCTGGGATAAACTCCAGTACCGGTGGGATCGGCCCTTGCGTAACCATGTCCACTTCCTTGCCCGATTTTTCCAAATACAAACCTAGAGCAATTAGGCTACAAACAGCATCCTCCGCTGGATGCTGTCTAGTAAGTAGTAATACTTTTTTGCTCTTTTCAACAACTTCAAAAATTTGCTGCTGCGATGACAGTTCCATAATTAGTTTTATTCTGTGCAGTTCGATCCATACTAAACAAGTATAGCTAACTCGTCAACGTCATTTCTGTGTATTAGTTCTGGTTAAACCATCCAGACCATCAAATCCCCAACGTTAGTGCCCGTTTTGCCGGTAATCACTAGGGAATTATCAAGCCGCTCTAGCAGGCTGTAGCTATCGAATTTTTCCAGATATTGTTGAATATCCTGGGTTGTAATGTTTTTGTCGGTTAGCGAATTATTGTCGACAATTCCGCCGGCGATTTCTGGCATAAAGTCAGAGCCGTCGGTCGCTACGCTAGCTACTAGCCAGCCTTTCTGATGTTGACTCAGCGCGAACAAGGCAGCAGCGGTATAATATTGATTCCGGCCGCCCTCGCCAGGATTATCTGGCAAAGTAGGGGTCGGCTCACCACCCATTAGTAAAATGTTGGCGCCTTTATACTTTCCTGTCTTGATTTCCTTAACACGCGAGGCGACTATTTCATCCGGGCTACCTTTTTCTTTAGCAGTAACGATTGTGGGCTTCAGTCCTAGTTCCTCAGCTTTAACCTTCATCGCTTCCAAAGCTAGTTTGTTATCACCAATAATATAATTATGACAATTGGGTAGCTTGGCCGGAGTTTCTAGCTCTCCTTTTTTTAGGTGAGTGACTACGCTGGTCGGCGCTTGGTCAAGTAAGTCGTACTTTTCTAGCACCTGAATAGCATCAGTAAAAGTTGTAGGATCAGGCGTGGTCGGACCGGAGGCAATCGTGCTCAGATCGTTGCCGACTACATCGGATAGAATTAAAGAAACTACGCGCGCTGGCGCAAAGTGCTGCCCCAGTTGTCCACCTTTGACCTGGGACAAATGTTTACGAACAATATTTACTTCTTCGATAGGAGCACCGGAACGCAAAAGAGACTTGGTGATTGCCTGCTTATCTGCCAAATCCACTCCGGCTGCTGGATAGGGCATAAGAGCTGAACCGCCGCCAGAAATAAGGCAGAGAACGAGGTCTTTATCAGTAACCTTATGTTCTTTTTTAATAGTCATCATTTTTTGCACCCCCTCGATACCCTCCTCGCCTGGCAAGGGATGGCTCGCTTTCACAACTTCTATCTTTTTCGTCTCAGCTCCACCATTGTGACAAGTTACCACACCAGCTGTAATATCATCAGGCGATATTATTGACTCTAGCGCTTGTGCCATTAGGCCGGCTGCTTTTCCGCCGCCAATTACAAAAAGACGTCCGGTGGCAAAATCGTACTGATCGCCATTGACGGTGAGTACTTTTTGAGCAGGATCGTAAGTAATAGCTTGTTTAATAATATTCGGCGGTAAAACCCGTTCGATACCAGCCGAAATTATTTGCAAAGCCTGCTTACGCTGAGGAGTGATGGCTAATTGGTCGTAATTTTTTATTATCATGAACTTATTGTAGCAACTTCTGAGAATTAATTAAACCAACCTTATCTGGAAATAAGATTTAATCTCTGCTACACTGTTTTAAGCAAGTAACCACTAACTGCTTATTTTATGAATATCCTCCAAGCTATCATCCTGGGTATCGTCCAGGGTGCGACTGAATTTATTCCAATTTCCAGCTCTGGCCATCTCGTTTTAGCCCGAGAGGTTTTTGGTTGGGAAGACCCGGGGGTAATTTTCGATATTTTTCTGCACCTGGGCACCTTAGTGGCGGTTTTGATTTATTTCCGACGAGACTGGCTAAAGATAGGCAAGGATCTTCTCGGCAAAACGGGAGATAAAAGGATGGCTATAAATCTCGTAATCGCTACCCTACCCGCTTTTGTTCTCGGTTTTCTACTTAATGACTATATTAACTCTATTTTCCGTCACGCCCTCTGGGTATCAACATTCTTGATCATCGTTGGACTTATTTTTATCAGCGCGGAAAAATTTGCCAGCCACAGAATAATCAAAAAGGGTTCGGACAAAATTGGTTGGAAAGA
>JABMPQ010000059.1 GCA_013202585.1 Parcubacteria group bacterium
ACCTTCTTTCCCGTCCTTAATCCCACCTCTATTACCTACCTCTCGAAGAATGTTATCCTTTGCATATTGGCATTATTTACTTTAATCTAGCCAATTATGCTCAAGGCTCTAGGGTGGGGCAATAGGTTTTGAATGCGGCATATCGCCTTTCCTTTGACACTTCCCGCTTTTTCCGCTAGGATAGTAGGTAAATGAAACGGC
Organism: Parcubacteria group bacterium; assembly: GCA_013202585.1. Classification (GTDB taxonomy): domain Bacteria; phylum Patescibacteriota; class JABMPQ01; order JABMPQ01; family JABMPQ01; genus JABMPQ01. Next base: position 202 of record JABMPQ010000059.1, read on the forward strand.
CATTGCTTAATTAATTAGATACTAGATATCCCCTAAACTATGCCAACTAAGAAAGCAAAACCGAAGAAAAAAGCTGCTAAGAAGGTTGCTAAGAAGAAAATTACCGTCAGGAAAGCTGCAACCAAAAAGCCAGCTGCTAAGAAAAAAGTCGTCAAAAAGGCTACGGCTGAAGTTGTAGTTGAGAAAGAAGAAAAAGTCACGGCCACCAAAGAAGCTCCAGTTGAAAAACCAGCCACTGAAACCGCCGCCGACCCAGAAGATAAACTAGCCACCGAAGAAACTGCTGAGCCAAAAACCAAAGTAGCCATTCCGCCTACTATTACAGTGCGGGATTTTGCTGAACGCTTGAAAATGACTGTAGCAGAAGTAATCACTGCCCTGATGAACAACGGTATTATGGCTACTATTAACGAAGAAGTCGATTATGACACAGCTGCTCTGCTAGCAGAAGAATTAGGCTTTAAGGCCGAAAAAGAGACCAGCGAAGAAGACCTTACTAAGGAAAAAGGGGTGCGCAAACAACTCCAAGAAGACTTTGCCGAGGCAGATACATCTGACCTCAAAAACCGCCCCCCCGTAGTGGCCGTGATGGGTCACGTTGATCATGGTAAAACTAAGTTGCTCGACGCTATCCGCGCCACCAACATCATCGATACCGAAGCCGGTGGCATCACCCAGAAAATCGGCGCCTACCAGGTCAAAGAAAAGGGCAAGATGATCACTTTTATCGATACTCCTGGTCACGAAGCCTTCGCTGCTATGCGTGAACGTGGGGCGAAAGTAACTGATATCGCTATTTTGGTAGTAGCGGCCGACGATGGCGTCAAACCGCAAACCAAAGAGGCAATCAAGCACATCAAAAAAGCGGGCGTGCCAATGATTGTAGCCATTAACAAAATTGACAAGCCCGAAGCTGATCTGGAAAGAGTGAAAAAAGACCTAGCTGATAACCAAGTAATGCCGGAAGAGTGGGGCGGCGACACGGTTTGCGTGGCTGTCTCCGCCAAGCAAAAAACTAACATCAACGAACTTTTAGATATGGTGCTTTTGGTAGCTGAAATGGAAACTTTGCAGGCTAATCCAAAGGCTCAAGCAATCGGCACCGTTATTGAATCTGATAAAAACCCGAAGCGAGGAGTAGAAGCTACTGTCCTCGTGCAAAACGGCACTCTCAAGCAAGGTGACGTGATCACGGTTGGTTCTGTCTACGGCAAAATCAAAGCGATGGAAAATGACCTGGGTAAAAGGATTAATCACGCTAAACCAGCTACGCCAGTGCGGGTCTTGGGACTAGAATCTGTTCCGGAAGTCGGCGACATCCTCTTTGCCGAAGAAAGTATTGATAAAGCACGCCAAAAAGTAGCCAAATTAAAGAAATTTAGCCAACCAGCCGCTCTCAAAGTAGTAAGTAAAGACCAAAAGGGTAAAGTCAAGAAGTTAAATATCATTCTCAAGGCTGATACCCAGGGATCACTGGAAGCGGTGATGGAATCGCTGGGGAAAATAAAGTCTGATGAAGTTGTCGCTAATATTATCAGTTACGGCGTCGGTAAAGTCACCGAGTCCGATATTATGATGGCCACTTCCTCTCTGGCCTTAGTCATTAGCTTTGACACCAGCGTAACCTCAGTTGCCCAGCGAATGGCCGAGGACGCTAAAATCGAGATTAAATCCTATGACGTTATTTATAACTTGATCGACGAGGTTAAAAAACGCCTCGAAGATATATTAGAGCCGGAAGTTATCCGTACTGATCTGGGCAAATTAGAAATCCTAGCTGTTTTCCGCACCGAACCAGGCAAAATGATCGTCGGCGGCAAGGTTTTGTCCCGACACATGGAAAATAATACGCTTGTCCGCGTACTGCGTGGCAAGAAGGACGAAGAAGAAGAGCTGGGCACTGGTAAAATTACTAGTTTACAAACCAACAAGGTCGAAGTGAAAAAAGTTAAGCAGGGTGACGAAGCGGGCATTGTATTTGAAGGTGATATACGCATCAAAAAAGGTGACATTTTAGAAACTTGGAAGGAAGAAGTGAAAAAGAAAATCTTGTAGTCTCATATGAGTAAAGTAAAACCCCAATCCTCCGTCCGTCTCCGCAAAGTTAACAGTCTGGTCCAAGAAGAGCTTGGTAAAATAATCAATGAAGAAGTCGAACTCCCTGCCAGTATTATGGTAACTATTGCCAGTGTGGAAACTTCTGTTGATCTCAATCATGCCACTGTTAATATTATCGTCACTCCTAAAATCAAAACTCCTTCTACTCTCCGCCAACTAAAACGGAATATTTACCATCTGCAAAAATCCCTTAACAAAAGGCTAGTTTTGCGTTATGTTCCTAAGATTCGCTTTGCGGTCGATATCGTTCAAGATGAACTTGATCGAGTGGAAGAACTGCTCCGCCAAGCGAAGGAAGATAGCTCGAAAACATGTTCTCCAAATCCGACATCCAAAGAAACCGCTTAAAATATCTCCTGAAAAAGAGTGAGCGCTTTTTTATTATCGGCCACACTAAACCTGATGGGGATTCCGTTGGCAGCACCTTAGCTCTCACACTGGCTTTAACTAGGCTAGGTAAAAAAGTTACTCCCGCTTGCATCGACGAACTGCCGGCTCGTTTTAACTTTCTCCCGCAAGCCGAAAAGGTAAAAAAACTAAGCAGCGCTGTTTCTGAACTGCAAAACGCCGATGCTATTATCGTTGTCGACTGCGGCAGCTTCCATTTAGCCGGTCTAGAAAGTTACCGCAGCAATAAACCTCTCCCCTTAATTATCAATATTGACCATCATCACGATAATCCTCGCTACGGCACCATCAATTTAGTTGAAGACAAGAGCTCTTCAACTGCCGAAATTGTGTATAACGTTATTAAGTCGCTAGGCATGCGAGTGGACGAGCAAATTGCTACCTGCATCCTTAATGGTATCTTTGTTGACACCGACAGCTTTAAAAATCCCAACACTTCTATTGAGACTTTGCGTATTACTTCCGATTTATTGTCGCGGGGAGCCAATTTAGCGCAAATTACCAGCAGCAACCTCAAAGACAAATCACTTTCTACTCTTAAGTTATGGGGAATTACGCTGGCTCGTATTAAGAAAAACAAGCGCCTCGGTATTATCTCCACGGCCGTCACTAATGAAGACTTGAAAAGATGTAATGCTACCCCCGATGACCTCGAAGGCATCGCTAATTTCCTTAACAGTGTGCCCGACGCTAAGACATCACTGGTATTATCGGAAAGGGGCGGTAACGAAATCAAGGGTAGCCTGCGCACCCTCCACGATAATATTGATGTATCTAAGCTAGCTGCTACACTAGGAGGAGGAGGACACAAAAAAGCGGCGGGATTTTCTATCCCCGGCCGGATTGTTAATCGGGGCGGAAGGTGGCGGATCGTGTAGTCACAAATAATGCGGATCGTATAATAAAAAAGTGAATTTAATAAAAAACAAAATGTCACAAAAACCTTACGAAGAACTCGGCCTAGTTAATACTCGCGAGCTATTTAAAAAAGCAGTCGCTGGTGGTTACGCTATTCCCGCCTACAATTTCAATAATTTGGAGCAGTTGCAAGCTATCGTCACTGCTTGTGCCGAGACTAATTCGCCAGTGATCATTCAGGTATCCAAAGGCGCCCGCGAATATGCCAACGAAACCATGCTCCGCTATATGGCCATGGGCGCTGTCAAAATGGCACAGGAGCTGGGCGCAGATATCCCTATTTGCCTGCATTTAGACCACGGCGACTCTTTCGAAATCTGTAAGTCGTGCGTTGATTCCGGCTTTTCTTCAGTGATGATCGACGGCTCAGCTCATTCTTACGATGAAAACGTGGCTGTTACCAAAAAAGTAGTTGAATACGCTCGTAAATTCGACGTATCAGTCGAAGGTGAGCTCGGTGTACTAGCCGGCGTAGAGGATGACGTCTCCAGCGAAGAATCTCACTACACCAAGCCAGAGGAAGTGGAAGATTTTGTCGGTAAGACAGGCGTTGATAGCCTAGCGATTTCCATCGGTACCTCGCACGGTGCTTTCAAATTCAAATGTAAGCCGGGCGAGACCCCTCCCCCACTCCGTTTCGATATTCTCGAGAAGATCGAAAAGAAAATCCCTGGCTTCCCGATTGTTTTGCATGGCGCTTCCTCGATCCCGCAGAAATATATCGAGATCGTTAACAAATACGGTGGCAAAATGGAAAACGCCATCGGTGTACCGGAAGAGCAACTGCGTAAAGCTACTAAATCAGCTGTTTGTAAAATCAATATCGACTCCGACGGTCGTTTAGTGGTGACTGCCATGATCCGCCAGGTGATGGCCGAGCAGCCAGAAGAATTCGATCCGCGAAAATACCTCGGTCCAGCTCGCGAGGAGCTTATCGAACTACTTAAGCACAAAAATAAGAATGTGCTCGGTTCCGCTGATAAGGCTTAGACTCCCTAGACAAACCTCTCTCGAAGAATATAATAAAAGTGGTTTACTCTCAGGGGCAAACTATTTGTTTTAATTCTATAACGTGACCAATATCGCCGGATCAATCATCAGTGGCCTCAAAGCCTATTTTAGCAATCTCACTTGGGCAGAGTATTTCCTGACTGTTTTAGACATTGCTCTGGTAGCGGCTATTGTTTACCTAGTCCTTATTTTTATTAAAGGTACCCGCGCCAGCCGAATTATTTATGGCATTGTGCTGTTGGGCTTAATCTTTGTTCTGGGACGAATTTTAGATCTGCAGACACTCAATTGGTCTCTTAAACACATTGCTACTCTGATTGCCGTGGCTATCCCCGTAGTATTCCAGCCTGAGTTGCGTCGAGCGCTGGAGAAATTGGGACGTAGCCGTTTTTTCCGCGAGGTGCTGACCCGCAAGCAAGTCGGCCGGATCATTAATGAGATTATTAAAACCGCCCATGTACTGCAGAAAAATAAAGTGGGCGCTCTAATTATTATCAAACGCCAAACTGGCCTAGACGACTATATTGAAAGTGGGACCATTGTTGATTCTGAGCTTTCCAGCGAATTGTTGTTGAATTTATTTTTTCCTAACTCCCCTCTCCATGACGGAGCGGTGATTGTTAAGGAGGGACGGATCGCGGCCGCTGGTTGTATGCTGCCCTTATCGCAAGGTGAATATTCCTACACCCATGGCACTCGGCACCGGGCTGCTCTAGGTATTACCGAAGAGACGGACGCAATCGCCATCGTTATTTCGGAAGAGCGGGGAGCGCTTTCTATAAGTCATAATGGAAAATTGATCGAAAATATTAACGAGGAAGAAACAGAGAGAAAATTACTCGAATTATTGAAAGAAACATCATAAATGTCCAACATCCTCACTAAAAATCTACCTCTTAAACTTCTAGCCATCGCGGCGGCTGTCTTTTTGTGGTTCTATGTTGTCAACGAAGGTTATGAAGTGGGTTTTTTGGATACCAAAATCCAAATTGAAACTTATAACCTAGCGGAAGATTTAGCGGCGGCTAATGAATTAGGAACAGCTAAGGTGCAAGTACGAGCTCCCGCTCAAAGTTGGTCAAAAATGTCGGAGGAAAGTATTACTGCTTTTGTCGATTTGAAAGGTATGCGTAAGGGAATTTTTTCCAAGGAAGTAAAAGTGTCAGTCGATGATCCCTCTATTACCATTCTCAATGTCGATCCGGAAAAAATAAGTGTCACGCTAGAAGAACTCCAAGTCCTGAGTAAAGAAATAGAAGTCGAGACAACTGGCAGTGTCAACGAAGCTTACGAAATCCAAGATCCAGTTATTACCCCTGACAAAGTCGAAATCAAGGGTTCGCAGAGTAGTATTGAAAAGGTCAGCAAAATAGTAGCTCCGGTGCAACTCAACGGCGAGATGACAGAAATAAAAACCCAAGTAGAACTCGAAGCGCGTGATAGTAGTAATCGTAAGTTAACCAATCTAGTTATTATCCCCAAAACGGCTGAAGTGACTATTCCGGTGAGAAAGAAAAATGAAATAAAAACAGTGGGCATTAAGGCAAATGTTGTAGGCGACCCGGCTAGTGGTTATTGGGTCAGTCAAACTACTGTCTCGCCCAGTTCGGTCGCAGTTCAAGGTAACGCAGAAGTAATTAATGATCTACCTTATATTAGCACCCAAAAAATAGACATTTCCGGTATCACTTCTACCACGGAAAAACAAGTGATGCTCGACCTGCCTGATGAAGTGGAAATAGTCGATTCGAGCCAAGTTACGGTAAAAATTGAAGTGGAGACACAAACTATTACTAAAGCTATCTCAGCTTCCCCCCGCTACACCGGTTTGGCGGCTGATTTGCGGGTTACTCTGGCTACTCCTAGTGCCGTTTCTCTGCAAGTTACTGGTCCCGCTCCGCAACTTAATGCTCTCAAGGACGGAGAAGTCACGGCTAGCATTAATTTAAGTGGAAAAAAGGCGGGTAGTCATAATATTGCTATTGCTTCTGGTGCTATTTCTCTGCCAACCGGAATTTCATTAAAAAGTGTCGAAACTAAAGAGGTTCAAGTCGTTATTCAGAAGAAATAACAAGATTTTATGTGTAAAGTTAGAAATAAAATTAAACGCTATTCCAAAATGTCACTGGCCGCCGTGGTGGTCGGGTTTTTTGGCACTATTTTAGTTACCATTTTGGCTTTTTTTATTCGACGGCGGAAGCGGAAGGATAAATAATAATTTATTGGGTGTTATATTGCCCCGGGAGCTCTGGGGTTTTTTTGTAATGAAGGGCTGCGCCAACAAAATACCAGCTCCTACAGCTGGTATTTATAGTCAAAAATCTAATTTGGCCTCTATTTGCTATGCTTCCCCTCCCGAATCCAAGTAATTGCTACTATAGTGGCTGCTATAACTAATAAAGCCAGTAAAGCTATCCAATAAATAGTAGTGTTATCTACCCAAGTCGCCACCTCTCCTTTTCCTTCCGAAGCATTAACTACAAAGCGAGCAATTTCCACCTTTTCGCTCAAACCGCCCTGCAAATCTTCCGATTGGGCGAAGACCTGGTGCTCACCCGCTTCAAATGTCTTGGGATTAACAGTTACATCCCAAATTCCATCTTTGTCAGCCGTGGTAGTCGTTTTAAAATTTAGATCGCTATGGATATATATCGTAACTTTATAATTGGCTCCTGTCTTCCCTCGCAAAGCTAGATCTTCATCTAAGTCTACTGAATATTTTTTGCTGAAGTCATCCAGCTGGGCAGTACCAATGTGAGTTAGGGACGGAGGTAGAACCTGGCCGGCTTTTACTTCACCAATTTTAAGAGGTGTAATCGCGACTGTACCAGACTTATCCTCCTCGTCAGAAGTAGTAATAACGGTCGGAGTGCCGCCGTAATAGTCGGGAGTGGTAGTAGTTACTGTCTTAACTCCCTCATCACTCTCTTCGGTAAGAGTATAATAACCAAAGTTGATTCCAGTCTTTTCCTCACTGTCAGAAGTCAACTCGACTAGCTTGCTATTGGCTTCAGCCACCGATTGATATCCCGCTGGTGCATTTTCAACTACTACCAAATAACGCTTAGCCGACAAACCACTGAAGCTGTAATCGCCATTGGCATCCGTGTTGGTAACAGTTACATATAAATCGGAGTCGGCATCAAGAACATCGTTACTATTAGAATCTTCGAAAAGTTTAACGTTGATGTCAGCTAGCCCTACTTCATCAGCGTCCTTACTATCATCCTGATTGCTATCATTCCAAACCGAACCACTTATTTTACCCGTCACCGTGTCAGTAATTAAACTATCCTCAGCAAAGCCAACTCCAAAATTAACGTCAGAATATTCCTGCCCGCCCTCTGCTTTTAATATTTGCGGGTTGTTTTCCGTGGTCACCGTGGAAATCTCGACTGCCACTGAAGACTCATCCAGTTGAATAATATAAGTGCCAGCTGATAAATCATCATAATTATACAAACCAGTGGAATCAGTTTCGGCTTCTTCAACTAAGGTGTCGCTGTTCTCTTCCAAAGCTCCGTTGCTGTCGGAATCTTGGTAAAGCTTTATTGTCACCTTTTCGATGCCACTTTCACCTTCATTTTTAGTTTTATCGCCGTTACCATCGTGCCAGATCAGACCACCAATAGAAGTAGTAGTCGCAGAAACTGTCTCCCCCTTGATTGGATTAGACACTTGATTGCTGGCTTGCACTCCATCGCTTTCCCCAAAAATCACGTCCGCAGTGTTGGTAATTTTGCCATTTTCCGGAACATTGTCGACTTTAACCTGAAAAGTCGCAAAACCGTTAGTCTCAGGCAAAACATCATCCAATTTAAATTTTACCTTGTTATTGCTATAACTGACCTGGTCAGAATCTTCGGTGTCAGTTTGAGTAGCTTCGTTGAGTTTGGCTGAACCGGTAACATACGATGACCCGGCCGGAATATTGTCAGCGATGTTGAAATTAGTAGCTTTAGTTTTACCTTTATTACTGTAATCGATGCGATAAGTCAGCTCATCTCCCACCACTACTTCTTTACCATCATCTTTGTAAGGCGAAGGATTCTCTTGGTAGTAGCGAACCATTCCCGCAGCGGCAGCAGCCATCGCTCCAATCAGCACAACAGTCACGATAGTCTTAGTCCGTCCCCCCTGGACTCTAGTGGCTACTCCCACTCCTTTATCATCAGATGGTAAATTCGAATCTACATTATACAAAATAGGCTGCGAGGTTGAGCACTCTTTTTTAGCTGGCAATTTACCCAAGCCCACCGCTGCCTTAAGATACTGTGGTCGCCTCAGCAGTAAAGTGAAAATAAACAATGCTGCCAAAGTAGTTAGCAGATACAAATACCCATTAAGATCGCGGAAGTTATTCTTCAGGCTGCCGAAAAGGTACGGTAAACGAGCACTATCGTCGCTACCTTCATTTATTTTAACTGTCTTAGCCACTCTGATATCCGGATTCTTGCCAGTGGCCACCACAAACGTCTGAGTGGCTGACCAGCCGCTTTCGATCCCTTCGTCATCCTTAGTTTTAACTCGGTAGTAGTATTGAACATTATCATCTAAATCATCAGGAACAATAAGACGAGTCACGCCGGCTTTAGTAGTAAATATTTCAGCGCTGTCAAATTTATTGTTACCATCCAGCTGCACCAAGTAACTCAATTTGTCTGCTGAATCAGTCAAGTCAGGATCAGTGGCCGCGCCCCAGTAAATTGTTGGCTTGAGTACCTTAACTGTGCCCCCCTGATGAGGGTTGAATCCAGCTTGTGGTGCTTGCGGAGCTATATTGGCTTTGTCTAAAATAAAATTCTTAGCAACAGTAGTATAAGACGATTGGGCATTATGATTGTCTACCGTTTTAACCCGCCAGTAGTATTTGGTGCCATCCCGCAAATTCTGGAAATTATCGAGTTGGTCAATAGTTATCTTGGTTGCTTTAAGGCCGGTAGTAGCAGAATCTACTGATTGGAACTGAGCATTGTCATCCAATTCTATCGAATAAGTAAGGCTGTCCTCTGAATCAGGATCAACCGCTTTACTCCATTTTAATTTGTCCTGATTGGTTAGCGTTTTTTCATTTTCGGGCGAAAGAGTGGTGGGAACGAAGGGGAAATGATTATACTCCAGTGATACTTTATCTAGAACTGGCGCGACCGCAGATAATTTATCCGTGGTAAAATTCGCTTTGTATTGAAAATAACGATTAGGAGGAGATTTAACTGATTCCCCAGATTTTTTTATCTCCTTGCTCCAATCAGACCAGTTACTGCCATCGGCCGAGGTTCGGGTTTGTAGATTTAGATCGCCAGCGGCTGTACTACTTTGCCAGTCAAGTTTTTCCAAGTTGGCAACTGGATGTGTTCCTAAATCCAAAACGGGCGAAGTGTAGTCAGCTTTATCTTGCAAGAAGACAACGTAATTAATTTCGTTGTCACCTCTCATGTACAACCCATTTACCAGCTTAATTTTATTGCCTGGTTCCTTTTGGGCAAGATCCTCTTCTAAATTACGAGTTACCACAGACCACTTGCCATCATTCCGGCTATCTAAAGAAAAAGCTGGATATTTTATATGATAAGGTTGAGGTATGGTCACACCTTTGGGTGTATAAGTTAGATAACGTGGACCATTGGTAGTATCAACATAAAAATATACCCGACAGTCAGTCGATAGATGACGCATTTTCCACTGAACAGTATAGGAACCGGAATGATTAACCTCGTAGACAAACCCCGTGTTAATTTTATCGCTGGGCACACCTTGGCTTTCTAAACTTATAACTTGACTATTCAAGCTACTATCAAGTATATTGGAAATTTTTCCGGGAGGCGTAGAATCATATACCCTCCAGTGAGCTATATCCCCATCTTCGGCATCTTCATATACATACTTGTCTTTCATCTGCACCTGACCATTCACTATTTCTAAATGAAGGTTACTAGTTGTCCCCTGGCTAAAATCTGCCTGCGTAGACTGCTCCCAGGTACCTGCTTCCACTAAAAAAGGGACTAATAACAAAAGTCCCATTATAATGGATACGCTGACAAAAAACCCCCAAAGATTTCGGCTAGCGAAAATTGTAGTTTTTCCCATGTACTTATCTTCGGATTTCTGCCTCTATTGTATCATTTTTCACTGCTAATGTCAAAGTTAAAGGGCTCTTCACCAATTTGGGTGGTGCATAACTAAAACATGGTAGTCTAATTAGGCAAAAAGTGACTAATCCCTAATAACAACTACCATGTCTAGCTCTAAATCTACTCTGAACAAGCT
>JABMPQ010000060.1 GCA_013202585.1 Parcubacteria group bacterium
AACTGTGACTTAATTTTAGCCTCTGAGGGTACCTGATTGATTAATGCGATCATAGGACAAGAGATTATTTATTACTACCCGTATTATACCTCTTGTTCCATTTGATGGTGGATGCCCTTCCAGCTAGTCTTGACTTTTTTAACTCACTGTGATATATTATAAACAGGTGGGTTTTTTTATTTCAACCTTAATTATTAGTCTCAGATAATTATGACTTATCTAACTTTGTTAAAAAAATATTGGTATCTGGTAGTAATAGTGGTGGTTCTAATCACTATCGGCAGTTTTTTGATTAGCGTAGTTCAGCAGTCGGAGTATCGTTCTTCAGTTAGGCTGTTAGTTATTCAAAAGCAAGCTGGTCAGTTAGATGCTTACACAGCTGCTCGTTCAGCCGAAACGGTGGCTGGTATTCTTTCTAAAATGATTTACACCAGCACTTTCTTTGATCAAGTGATGACAGCTGGTTTTAATGTCGATCAGAACAGTTTTGCTGATAATCCAGAAAATAAAAAGAAGGAATGGGAGAGGGCGGTAGTGACCAAGGTTATTGAAGACAGTGGTACTATCCAGATTAGTATTTATGATCAGAATCGACATCAAGCTGAGCAACTAGCCTATGCTATTGCTTACGTGATGATTAGTAAGGGAGATCAATATCACGGCGGCGATACTCAAATAGAAATTAAGATGGTGGATAATCCAGTTACTTCCGAAAAACCAGTTCGTCCGAGCGTGATGCGTAATACGATTGCTGGCTTTATTCTGGGCTTGTTAGCTTCATTAAGTGTGATGTTTCTAATTAGCGAACGAGTTCAGCGCCAGCCGACACCCGAAGGCCTGGAAGCAGCTACTATGCCTAAGCCGAAGGAAATCAAAAAGTGGCAGCAACCAAAAAAAAAGGTAAAAAAAACGAAAACTAAGGAGCCGGTAGTCCAGAAAAAAGAAAAAGTTAAAAAAGAGTTAGCTGAAAAGCCAATACCACCTCAGCCATCTCGGCCGTCCGAGGTTGGTCAACGATTTACTAAATCTTTAGCTGACAGCGATCAAGCAGCTAGAGACATTCCCTATGAATTACCTAAAAAAGAAGTTAAGAAAGATAATGTGCCGTCTCCTGATATGGGGCAGCAGAATATTAAGTCTAAATTGGCCAAAGGGATGGATCAACTGAAAGCACCGCCTGAGCGAGCCAAGCTAGCTCCCGGGGAAATCGTTTACCAGTTGGTTAAGGGAGCGAAAGGGAAAGGTGACGACCAATCTTCTTCTTCCCTCCAAAATGATAAATATTCTCCTGATCGAGTAGATAAATGGATCAAGACAGGGAAGTTCGAATAAAAATATTAAATTGTAAATAAAAACAGCTTCAATTGATGGAGCTGTTTTTTGATGTCGAGGACTGTCTGGTCTACCACGAAGACACGGCTGTTTTCCCCAGCGAGGAAAACAGCCTCGGGTTTTAACCTCGTTCTCCCGCTACGCGGGAACCATGCCCACTCGGTCAAAACACGGTCTTCTTAGGCAGAACAGACAGTCCTCTAGGCCAATAGCGAATTTAATTTCTTCACCAACTTATCCCAATCGAACTCTTTTTCTACACGCTCTCGTCCGTTTTGGCCTAGTTTATCGGCTAAATCACTATCGAGCAGTAGCTTAGTAATAGCCTGAGAAATCTCGGCGGGTTTTTGGGAATTGACGAGTAGCCCGGTCTGGTTGTCCACTACTGCTTCGTTTACTCCGCCACCGTGTCCAGCGACGATTGGTTTGGCACAGGCGGAAGCTTCTAGGTAAACAATACCAAAGCCCTCGACATCCTGCTTACTTTTGATGATGCGTGAGGGCATAGTGAAGACATCGCTGACATTGTAATAGTCTGGCAAGTCGTTGTAATTTACCTTAGTAATATCATTCACAAAAAGCACGTATTTTTCTAATCCGAGTTCTTTGACTAGAGCTTTCAATTTTTTCTTATAAGGACCGTCGCCAATTATCAGATAGAGCGTATTAGGAAAACGTTGCAACACAGCTGGCAATGATTTAATAACCATATCGTGACCCTTGCGTTCAACTAAGCGGCCGACACTTAGAATAATATTGGCATTTGACCAGGATTGAGGAGTGGCTAGCCCCTTCTGGACTGCCGGAGCGATTTTATCTCGGGCAGTTTTTTGCTCTTCGGGCTTAAAATGGCTAAAATCAACTCCCGGATAAATTTTAGTAATTTTGTCCGCTGGCACGTTGCGTTCGACTAATTTTTCTTTGAGATAATCAGAGATAGTAATTATCCCCTCCGCTTCCGCTAGGATCTTACGAGCCATTTTTTGCTTGGCAGGTGGAGCATTCCAGAGCTCTGTCGTTTCTGTGCCGTAGGTGAAAATATAATAGGGAAGCTTGTTAATCTTCTTCAACCAATAACAAGTGAGGGCGGGTAAGTAAAAATTGCCGGCCAGCAGGATGTCTGCCTTTTCTTTTTTGGCGACTAGCAAGGTTTTACGGTAAAGATCAAGTGAGGTGAGTTTAAGATGGCGGAGGGGACTAGTGAAGCTGCGACGATAAGTCGGGTGATTATGTCGTTCATCAAAATACTTAGCATTTTCTTGTTTATCCGTCACAACAGCGACTTGATCTTCCGGCAGCCGAGAAATCAAATTATGCAGGTAATTTTGAATACCGCCAATTTCCGGGGGGTAAAAGTTGGTGACAAGAAGAGATTTTTTCATGGGAGGCGGTTTTTAACTGATAGTTACTTAATTCTAGCGAGAAATGGCGGAGTTGACAATCCCTTGCAATATGATAGTGATTGTGGTAAAGTGGGACGCTCAGTTTCGGAACGCACAAACACAACACTCTCGGCGAAGAGTGGAAAGATAAGGAGACGAAATGACATCGGAAGAAAGAGCTGATTACGAAGACACAATCACTCAGCTGCGTCGGCATCTGACGATTGCTCGGTGCTTGTCTTTTCTTTTTTTACTTCTCCTGGGAATTGTGATAGCCCTGATGGTGGTTGAACCTCGCCTCTGTGTTCCGGAATTGTGGGAGAAGGCTTTCTCTCCTCGTCAAGAGGACGGGAAGTCATCCCTGTCCACCTCGCAGCCGCAGTCGAAGACAGAGAGGCCAAGTCAGGCATCTCGCCGAGCTGCTGATTTACTCAAGATGGCAGACAAGAAACCTGTGGTTGCGGACACCGCTCCCGACGCCGGTCTCCCCGACGCAAAGCTTCCGGACCAGTCCCAGCCTGATCTCGGTGCGATCTTTCCACCTGCCAGCGAGGTCAAGGACGAACCCGATGAAGACGAAGACGACCCCGACGACGAAGACGAAGACGATGAAGACGACGAGGAGTAACCTCCACAACATCGTCTCCCGCACCCTTCGCACCTAGTCCGTTCACCGAGCAATCTCTCACTGAACGGACTTTTTTTTGTTTGCAAAGCCTAAAATATTTGTTGCGCGGCAGAGCCCTTAGTCCAACAAAAAGGTCACCCAATGTTCTCACCACCATATTTCCTTATTCCAAGCCCAATCCAGCAAGCCTCCCATTAGGGTAATCCCCATCAAATGGAACACACTAGAGTGACTTCTTAAGATAACTAAGGGGAGAATCAAACATTTTAGGTGAGGAAAATCTGAGGCAAAATTCACTCACATATTCTGGTAGGTATTCAGGAGTGCTGTGATGATA
>JABMPQ010000061.1 GCA_013202585.1 Parcubacteria group bacterium
ACATCATCCACGCCACCAGTGACCAATAAATTGGACGGTTCATGCAAATATTGAATCCCTCGTCGCAGCGAATCCCGCCACTCATCCATCTTTTCATGCTCGTAGGGCACGGCGTCGATCTTGTATGTTTTCATCATCGGATGAGGAGTGCCTTTGGCGCGATGAATATCGAATTCTTTTTTAAGCAAAGCATCAACGGCGGAATTGAGATTAAAGGGATATCCTGGCGGCTGTCCTACACCCAAGCGCCGATCAAGATAAAGACACTTCGGGCAATTTAAAAACAGATCAATCTTGGAACGACTAAAGCGATAGGGCTTCTTCGATTCCGGGTCATATAGATTGCGTACTCGTTGTGGGTTGTAATATTGGGACATATTTTCGTTATATATTTCTTAATTCTTTCCTCGCCTCCTTATAATATGGTATCTCCTGTCCAACCAGCGCCCAAAATCGTGACGAGTGGTTAAGTTCTTTCAGGTGACACAGCTCATGTACTATTATATAGTCCACTAGCCTTTCCGGCAACAGTGCTAAGCGAAAGTTGTAGTTTAAATTTTTCCGCGCCGAGCAACTGCCCCAGCGGGTTTTTTGGTTGCGGATGAAAATGCGATTGTATTCAAGCCCATAGATTTGACTAAAGTCTACAACTTTCTGAATAACCAAAGCGCGGGCTTGCTCTTTATATTTTAAATAATCAGCTGCGCTAATATTCGCCAGCAGACTATTATCCCCCCGCGTCTTCATCGCTGCCATTTTCTTCAATATCCAGTCGGCTTTTTGCTGCACAAATTTCTCCGCCCGCCGTGTACTAACTAACCAAGGCTTGGTCACAATTAACTCACCATCGAGATTGATAGTCAGACGAAGATTTCTCGCCCGGTTACTGGTACGTAAAGTATATTCTATTGTTCTATTTGCTAGATTTATCTCCGCCATTTTCTTTTTGCTTCTTAATTCTCTTCCTCGCCTTCACTAACACCACTACTATTACAACCAAAGTAACCAACCCCGCCAAACCACAAGCCAACAGCCCTACCAAATAAATCAGCGACTTCCCTTCCTCGCCCACGATCTCCTCTAAATCTTCCTTCAGTTCAAAATCTTCTTCGAAAAAACCAACATCCGACTCCCGTGCCCGTGACCCCACCGCCTGACTATTATCATTGGCACCATCTTTTACTACCCCCTCATAAAGCTCGATCGTGCCGTCGCCTTGTCCAACGATTAATTTTGACGCATCCTCTGCCACCCAAACAGCATTACCACTTTCATCCCGCTCGGCTACTCCCGACATCTGTACTCGTCCACCCTTTTCGCGTTGCCATAACACATTTCCTTTATCATCTAACAGTGTCGGATTGGGACCACCTAGAAATGAGTACTGGCCATTTTTAGTATAGTGAACACCGTTGTGCCCTACTCCGCCATAAGCCCTCGCCCACCGGAAACTCCCGTCCGGCTGCAAACCATAAGCCATCCCCCCGACCGTTGCTCCTACTATTGATCCATCATCTGCCGTCTGGGCGGCTGTCACCGTTTGGTCAACAGTAGTCTGCCACTTTTGCTGACCGTCCGTCAAATCCAGAGCGGTAAAAGCTCGCCCCTTACCCGCCGCAATCGCTACGCCCGTATTTTCCGAAATAGCCAACATGAAAGGGATAATGTGTTCGCCGTCACCGGTCCACTTGAGTTCGCCGGTCGAAGTTTCTAAGGCATGCACCAAACCATTGGCCGAGTCCAGATAAACAGTGTTGCCGTCGGCCGAAAACCGTCCCTCGCGTAACCAATCGCCAGTAAAATGTGACCATAGCAATTTTCCTGATTCAACTTCAAATAGACCGGATTGCTCTGGCGTACCGTAAGTTGGTCCAGCCAATAAATATTTACTGTCAGGGGAAAACTTCACCCAGCGAACAGAGTTTCCTTTATCATTATCAAATTGCCAGTGATCATCTCCGCTCTTGCTCCACACTTGAATATTCCCATCCTGACAACCAGCTGCCACGTACTTCCCGTCCGGAGAAATATCCAAGCCCCAACACTCTCCACCCGTTTCCCGCTCCCATAGCTTTTGACCACTGGCATCAAGGAGTAAAACTGCTCGCGGTGTCGGATTAGTTGTGTCCGGCGGCGGCTCACCGGGCAACCCATGCGCTCCCTGAGAAAAAGCAAAATATTTATTATCGTCTGAAGCTCTAATCCACCAGATAGAAAAATCAGACTCGACTGAATTCTGCAACGAATACTCGCCCACTTTTTCCAAAGGCTTGAGCTTAACTATTTTCTCTTCACCATCCACCGGCAAATAGTCACTCTCGAAATAACCTTGATAACCTTTGGCCGTCACCTGGAAAAAATAGCCTTGGTTAGTTTGATCTATCTGATATTTATCATAAGTCTCTTGTAAAAATTCACCGGAGGGAGCCGATAATTCGTATTCTTTTCCTTTAGAAGAAGCTTCGGTTTGTTCCATCCCCGATGGTAACAAGGCCGCGACCGAGGCACCCGTGATGGCCTTGCCGGAATTTTCATCGAGAACTGACACTTTCACCTCACTGAGATCATCTTTCTTACTAGCAAAAGGAAGGGCAATGGTGGTAACTGTGACCTTGACCTGCTCCTGGCCTCCCTCCCAAGAAAAATTCACGGGAATGGTGACTACTTCAGTGGAGGAGTCGGTCGAGGAGCTTTGGTCTGATTCCGGTTGTAAATCAGGCTCTGGTTTTGGTTTCGATCCTTGATCCGGTCCTGTCCCCGGTGGTGGTCCCGGTTGTGAATCCGACCCCCCTTCTTTCCCCGATTCATCACCAAAGCGTTCTTTCGGTTCAAATACCGCCACCCAACGAGCTGATTGCCCTGGACCTAATTCGTACTGCCCAGTTGGTGCTAGCAAGTGGCCATCTTTAGGCATCTCACCCTCAAGCTGCGCTGAAACTTTTTTTGTTTGTTCGCTATTGTTTTTAATGGTAGCTACAAAACGGAAGCTTTTTTCGTAGGGCATAACTACTGTGTGTTCGGTGGCGTTGGTGGTGATTTCGATGTTGGTGGCGGCTTTGGTTTCATTGACAAACGCAAAGCCAAAAACTAAGACAGAAATTACCGCCAGCAACAAACAGTGTAGTTTTTTCATTTTTTTATATTACTTTTTATTTTTTGCCCGTAACAATTTGTATTTCAAATCCCACGTCTTAAAATAATAGTAACCACAATGCTCAGTAAATATTGCAATCTCATTATTTTTCTTGTCCAAAATATAAAAAGCATGTCGGAAAGACATGGATGACCCATCGGGAAAATTTATTTCAACTCCAGTATTAAGACCAAAGTCCATGGCCGTGAGATGATCTCTAGTCACACCAAAATTTTTTTTAGTATATTTTTTTACCTTTGCTCGCCAACGCCTAGGTATTTCGTGATTCATATTGCTTTTAAGTTATACTCTCTCATACTTTGCCTTAAAGCGCGTAACAAGTAAAGCTCCCCCTAATATCAAAACTAGCCCCATCAGTTGCAAATAATTCAAGGTCTCGTCTAGAATAAAAAATGCTAGGACGGTCGTCAGAGCTGGCGCCGCAATCAGCATGGTGGCCGCCAAAGTCGGGCCAACTATTTGGATCCCCTTATAATGTCCCAAAGCCATTATCCCACCTAGAACACCAGAAATTATTACCCAAACCAGCCCGTTTTGCAGTGAGGGGAAATCTTGCAAGCCGATGAAAGGTAAAAGAAATAATAGAAACAAAGCACCAAATATATAACGGCCGAAAGTAATAGTAAAAGCGTCCAATACCTTGGACGTTTTTTTCATGTAGACATTAGTGAAGCCGATTAAAGGAATGGTGGCAAACAGGATCCAATCGCCAATATTCGGTTTAACAAGTAGCCCTTTGCTAGTAAGTAACACCACCCCTATGATCATCGCTGTCAGTATGGGGAAAAACAAGCGGGGTAGCTTCTCCCGAATCATGAAATAAGCGAAAATAAAAGAGGCAACGGCGTACATTCCTTGCATAACTCCCATATTAGTGGCCGTCGTATACGATAAGGCTTTAATAAACATGAAGACAAATAACCCAGATGAAATAAAACCGATTATTACTAAATTCTTGGTATATTTTTTATTAAATTTTAATGACTTTTTCTTCCTGACAGCGAACCAAAAAACAGCCACCAAGCACAAGCCAATAAAAGTTCTCATCGGAGCAAAAACTGACGGCTCCACTCCTTTGTCTACGCCAATTTTTTCAATAATAGGGCTGATGGCAAATGAGACGACCGCAAAACTCAAATAAATTATGCCTTTTATTTTCATAGTTCGTCCTATTTATTGCGATTTTACTCTTCCTCTGCCAAATCCTTCTTCACTTCCTCGAACTCATTCTCTACTTCTTTCAGGCGACCTTTAAGATCTTTAATCAGGCTGGCGCCAGCTTTGACTTTCTTTAGGCCCTCTTCGACATCGACGTCTTCTTGCTCGTCAAACCAGCTGACAATGTCTTCTAGCTTGTTGAGAGATTCACTGATGTTGGCTTCTTCTTTTGGCATAAATTTTAAATTATTTGCTATTTAATTTTTCTATTCGCGATTCGATCTCTCCCTGCTGCACCTGAGTCACTAGCTTTTCTCCCACTTTAACACCCTCAACATCTCTCACAACTTGACCAGCTTTATTCCTTACTATACTATATCCCAACTTTAAATTCCGCTCGGGATTAACACCAGCCAGATACTTTTCCTGCTCCACTAAACCTTTTCCGACCCTGTTTAATGCCTGTTCGAACCTCTGAACTAAGCTACCAGCCACCTCTATTGCCTTTTCTCGAGCCATTCCGGCTTCTCGGCGCAAATTGCCCAGCTCATCGCACAATTTCTGGCGCAGATTTTTAATTTTCAGGAATATCTGACCAAATTTGTTGTTCAATTCACTCATTAAGCCACTTAGTTGCACACATTTATTGTTCAGTGCTTTTTCGAAATTATGTAACAATGATTGCTCACTTTCTGGTAATTTTTCTTCCAATCGCTGCCAAGTTTCGTTAATTAACACCGCGGCGGCTGTCGGTGTCGAGGTCAAAGTGTCTCCTACTAAACTAGTAATCGGCACATCGCGATCATGACCGATACCGCAAATAGTGGGTACTTTAGAAGCAAACACCGCTCGAGCTACTAGTTCATTATTAAACGCCTGTAAGTCCTCGAGGCTGCCCCCACCTCGCATAATGACTAAAACATCGAGATCCGGCTTATTTTTATTAAACCACTTAATTGCTTTCATGATATCCTCCACTGCGCGGACTCCCTCCACTCGTACATCGTGGAAATGGATCTGATAACCTCGCTGCGCTAAGTTATTGCGAAAGTCATCTATCACTGCCCCAGTGCGCGAAGTTATAACCCCAATTTTCCCAACAAATTCTGGCAATACACGTTTGCGGTCAAAAAGCCCTTCTTCCTGGAGCTTTTTCTTCAGTAACTCGTAGGCCTTTTTCATCGATCCCTCGCCAGTCAGTTCTAACGTCTCAACTACGAAACTAAACTTACCCTTGGGCTTGTAGACATTGGGGGTGCCGCCCGCCTTCACCTCCATACCATCTTCTAACTCAATTCCCAGCCCCTTATAAACCCACTGAGGTAAATAACAATCTAACACGCTCTCATCGTCTTTATCCTTGAGAGCAAAATATACTCCGGAAGAATGATTACTGAGCCCTGAAATCTCACCCTGCACCTTCACATCTTCGAACTTTTGCCCCAAGACATCATTGACGTGATCGAGAAATTTACTGACGGTGAAAATCTGGCCAATTGGTTCCGGCTGACTCTCAGCCTCCAGCTGGCCGGTAGTCGTTTCTTTAGAATCATCGCCACTGGCTATTTCCTGACCGCCGACTTCCTTAACTGTAAACTCCGGCTCACTATTTACGATCTCAAGAATCTTATCGCCAAATTGCGCCAGCTTTTTATCACCAATCCCCTTCACTGCTAAAAGCTCCTTACTATTAGATGGGCGTGTGGCTGCAATCTCATTTATCGTTTTGAATTGCAAAACCTTAAACGGCTCAATCTTTTGCTGTTGAGCTGTCTTATTACGTAGTTCTGTTAATTGTCGGATTATTTGTGATTTGGTCATGCTCGCAGAATGGTTTACCTGCTTATATTAGCCTACTTTAGCAGAAAAACAAAATCGATTAAAATAAAAAAGCTGCAAAATTAAATTTGCAGCTAAGAAACCTACAGCTAATCTCCCAAAGGCCACCCTACCATCTTTTCAAAGATGTCAAACAAAGGATGCATGAGTTTGCCAGCCAGTCTCCTAGTCAACTTCAGGGGGGGTAAGCAAACTCTCCCGGCGGGTTCGGGAAGTGCTGCCAACAAAGCAAAGGTACATAACTTACCAGTTACCTCCAAGCTACCGCAAACCATCATGCCAGCCATGCCAGTTAGCATTGCTCCAGTCATGGGCACAATTAAGGGTGCCACAATCATGCACTCGATCGCAAAGCGAATCTCTTGCTCTCGCAGTGACAATCCCTTCCTTTCTTCGTTCTGTGACATCAGTCAGT
Source organism: Parcubacteria group bacterium (assembly GCA_013202585.1). Lineage (GTDB taxonomy): Bacteria > Patescibacteriota > JABMPQ01 > JABMPQ01 > JABMPQ01 > JABMPQ01. Next base: position 6,567 of record JABMPQ010000061.1, read on the forward strand.
CCTCCTATACGTAGATTACTTCTTTTGTCCGAGGAGAATCCTCAGAATTTCGGTAACTTCACCCTCGATGCCAGTGAAGTCACCTGTAATGCCCGTGATGTTCCCTTTGATCCCGGACACATTGCCTTTCACATTCCGTCCTTCAAGCTCTCCGAAGATCCCGGAAACATCACCGCTCAGATGGGAAACATCGCCGATGAGGCCCGAGATGTCACCACTAATGTTGGAGACGTTGCCCTCCACGCCGGCGGGCATAAGTATCTCCATGGTGTTCTGAGAATCCCGACCACAACGACGGTGGATTGTCTCTCCCGGATGAGAAAAGCACAGCAGGAGTCCAGTAATACGGGAAACATCCCCCGAGATCTTACTGACATCTCCCACTAATCCAGAAACATCTCCTTCGATCTCAGAAGCATCGCCCCAGACCAAAGGATGAGCATTTTTCACCCGAGACCAGTCACCCTCTTTTTCTTCCTGGTCAATCTCTGACAACTGATTTGTTACTCCTAATTGCCGACGTATTTTGCCTCTGCTTATGTACTTAGCAGGTCTGACAAAACGGACAATCCGCCAATTAGGTTGAATGTCCTTGAGATAGTAGCCGGATAATATCCAAACCTTTTTGCCACTCTCTGGATAATTACCTTCTGACTTTAGACAAGGGAGCCACAATTGACCATCTGAGCCACGCCAAAAAGTTCCCAGGAAGAACAAAACATACTTTGCCCATCCATTTAGAGGCATAATCGCTTTAGCATAGCTTAGACCAAGATCGGCATCCATTTCCTTAATCCACCGATACACCGTCTCAGGATCTGTGCATCCATCACTGCTTATTTGCGGAAATCTCGCCAGACCTATCCGTTCATCTCTCAACAGTTTCAAGCTTTTCGTTTCAGGCTGATCATGAGTGAACTTTTCAACAAACAATCTTGAGCCTTCCTTGTTAGGCCAGTCACCAACAGTGCTAATGACTCTACTACAGATAACTCTGTCCCTTCCTTTCTTCATCTCCTCTCTCCTTTCTGTTCAGCGAAACCGGAAATTCAGGCTTCCCTATTCCTTTGGCAAAGAACCAAAGAACAAATCTGGGCACAACAAAAAACTGGTTCCCAGGGGAACCAGTTAGAATTTGCTTTAAGCTTTCTTTACACTAAAAACTCACTAGTTTCCCTGATGACCAGTTATTTCCTCGCCGGCTCTGATTTTTAGCAATAATTTTTTCCATTTGCCCTAACTTTAGCAAAGCTGCGGCTTTTGTCAAGTTTTTTCTGCATACTCCGCAAACAACGTCTGCAACTCCCTCGTCTTCTCTCCTACTTTCTCTTGCACTACTTTCCCATCAATCTCCCGCACGGGCATTATTTTCATGGTTGTAGCCGAGATAAAATATTCGTCGTAATCAGTAATGCCAGCTAGTGGAATATCAGCTTCGCGTACCGATAAAATCTGCGGTGCTATTTCTAGCACTATTTTCTTCGTCACGCCCTCTAACGTCTTCTCAGTCGGCGGAACAATTAATTCGTCGCCCTTGATTACAAAAAAGCTGCTGCGCGTCCCCTCCACGACATTTCCGTCTCGATCTATCATTAAAGCATCCAACGCCTCTTGCTTAACTGCTTTCTGATAGGCAAAATAGTTCATTAGTAAATTCTTGGACTTAGCTGTGGGCAAAAAACGCTCGCCTTTATATGTAACCAGCTTTACGCCTCGTTTATAATATTGCTTAGGATAAAATGTTAAACCGACGGGGAACATAAATAGTAGTGGTTCGCTGTCAGCTTCCGGGCCTACCAGCAAAACCCTAATCAACGCGTTATCCAATTTATTTTTCTCTACTAATTCCCCCGCCCATTTTACCAGCTCAGCTTGTTTCACCTCATACTTAATCCCAACCGTCACCGCTGATTCCAGCAGTTTTTCGATCTCCAGCTCCGGCCAATACATTTTCTCGCCTATCACCTTAATATTAGAATAAACGGCCAGATCAAAGAAAAACGCTTTATTGTAGACAGAAATACTAGCATCTTTTTGATCTATCAGCTCGCCATTTTTAATAACGTATTTTGCTACCATGCTATCAGTTTAACAAAATTCCGGCCGAAAAGTAACCGCATCAGTTTTATGCACTTGTTTTCAGGCTAAACTCAAGATATGATTAAGAATTCTGCAATGAACTGAAACAACAGTACGAATGTACTTACGATACAGGAGGGTTCGATATGTGTGGCGTCTTTGGCGTGATCGCGCTGGCTCAAGTAGATCCGGGTCAAGTAATGGAATATTTCGCTCTGCTCGGCGCTGGCAACCAGCACCGCGGCCACGAGTGGCATGGTTTTGCCTGTTCAAATGGCAAACGCCTGCAGATTGAAAAAAAACCCGGCTTGGTTTCGGCCTCGCTCAACAATCGTCGGCTGGTAGCTGAGTTATTTGACTTTGGGCCGCAGATGATGATGGGACATACTCGCTATTCCACCCAGGGTAATAGCATAAGCATAAATGCCCAGCCTCATTACCTACGAATGCCAGGGGGCACAGTGGCTCTGGGCAGTAATGGTGACATCCCCGATTACACGGAAGCACGGAATTATCTAGAACGCCTGGGTTCAGAGATTATTAGTGATAACGATGCCGAGGTATTGCTCCATCGGATTCTGTTTTTCTCACAAAATAACCCGGAAAAATTTCCGCAAGGAATTGCTAACCTGATGGACCGTCAACCAGCTTCCTACTCTGCTTGGTTGGCCACCCGCAATCGGGTCCATCTCTTCCGCGATCCCTGGGCTAACCGGCCCCTCTTCTGGATGCGAATAGGAGATTTCTTTTTCTTCTCTTCTGAAGACTGTGCGCTCTACACCATCCTAGCTCAGCGGGCAGAAGACGGTAAGTGCGATGGCGAGGTGGAGATCAATCAGGTGTTGCCGGGTGAGATCATCACTATCGAGCTGCACGGAGAGTTTGAGTGCCAGCAAGCGGTACCACCCAAGCCACACTTAGCCTGCTGTCCCTTCGAGTGGGTTTACTTTTCCCGTCCGGACAGTTATATCTGGGTGCCAGTCAACGGTCAACGACTAGTCTACCGCCTGATCATGCAGGAAGGTAACGGTAACGACTGGACGCTTAAGTTTGAAGCCGCTACAGGAGTTAGGCAGATTGCTAGCTTCCGCTATGATAGTGGTATGAAGCTAGGACAAGAACATCCCGCTGACCATCCGAGTGACGGCTGCGTCATCTCGATTCCTTCTTCCGGAGACAAAGCGGCTGAAGGTTTTTCTAAAACAACCGGAATTAGCTATCGTGGCGGCTTGGTACGAAACCCCTACGTTACCCGTACCTTTACTGATCCTGGACGTACCCTACGAATTGCCCAAGCAGCCCTAAAATACAGTCCACTACGTGGTCTCTACGAGTCTCACTCTCATATCTATCCCGTCGATGATTCGGCTATCTTTGGCACTACACTACGCCGGATCGTGCAGATGATGCGAACGGCTGGCGCTAAGCATATTCACCCGCGAATTGCTTGTCCACCAGTGCGTCACCACTGCAATCTTGGCATGGACATGAGCTCCAAGGGAGATCTTGTTGCTACCAAGTTTGGTACCGTGGAAGGAATCCAGAAGCACATCGGCGCCGACAGCCTCGGCTACCTGTCTCTGAAAGGAATGCAGAAAGTGATCGGACCCGAGTTGGTCCCCCACTGTTGCTTCCACTGCTGGGACGGGAATGTGCGGATCGGTTAGCACTTTTAAAGAACCGGCTACTTCACCCTGAAGTAACCGGTATTTTTTTACTTTGGAACTAATTCACACTTAGTTTCTCTACTCCACTAAATCCACCGTCCATTTATCGTCCAGGCTGGTTTTTGGCACACCCTGACTTTTTTGATACCAATACTTGGTGTTTATAAAATACTTATTATCAAGCGCTTCTTTATTACGACCATAGGTTAATACTATATGCTTGCCATCAGCCTGGGAAAAATGGTTGTCCCGACTATATTCTTTTTCGCCCCAAGTGGGATCGATAGGTGTCCAGCCTGTACCTGGCAGATAGCTCTCAGCCCAGTCATGCAAGTTAGTTTTAGCCGTATTTTCCTCATCCTTAGTCTTAGTATAGACAGCGCCTTCGATATATCGAGTGGGAATACCGGCCGCCCTCGCCAAGGCAGTGTAGTAGTCAGCGAAATAGGTACAATCCCCTTGCCCCTTTTCGTGTACTTCTAGAGCTCCGCCTCTTTCATCTTTTTCATTTTTGACATATTCAATATGATCACCAACATGGTTGTAGATTGCCTCGGCTTTCTCACAATCATTGGCTTTGCCCGCTGTAATCTCCGCTGCCTTTTTCTTTATTTCCTCATTATCCACTTCCAAATACTGCTCTGCACCCAAAAAATCATTAATCTGCTCACCTTCACAAGCTCCTAGATGATTTTTGAAGACATTAGTTTTTATCCGATATTTTAGTTTAAATTCATAATTTTCGCCTGGCTTAACTTCCTTCTCAATCAAATATTTCGCGTATCGATTACCTAAATCATCAGTCGTAATCTCGTAGCCGGCTGGAGTAACTTCCTCACTAATCACCTCTTGTCGGCCAGCAATGGTTTGAGCCAGGGCAACTGTAGCTTCCACCTTGGTAATAGTTCCAGGACCCTCATTTTTGTAAGTATACCTACCAACAATATCATAGGTTTGTGTTTTTACATCTTCTCGCCAAACTTCACTGCCACCGACAATTTTATTACGCTCCGCTTGACGAACTAACTCCGCCGCCTGTTCTCGGGCGAAGCGGGAAATGTAAACAGCGGCCACAACAATGGCTGCTACTACTAAGAGAGCAACGATTACATTTACTATGCAACACCATTTTTTCCCTTTTGATTTTTTCTTGTTCGGATTGCCATCACGATAAACTACATCGAGAGCTGTTAACACCTCTGGTTTTTTCCAGCCTTTTTTGAGGAGATCGGCTTTTATTTCCGCCTCCGATTTGGTGTCTTTATTTCTTTTGATCCAGTCGATGAGGGCGTAGTTGGGCATGTTTTTGTACTATTTTTTTATTTAATTATAGTATAATTTTATTTCATCAAATCTTCCAACTCACAGGAAAGCAAAGCGGAGCGATCAAGCACGATTTCCTCTCTACGATTCAGATTACCAGCCGTTTTACGAATAGTTTTTGTCCGGATAGTATCCCCCAGCACAACCCTGTTTGTCTTTTTTAAGTATTCGCCATTCTTCTGGCTAAAAAGCGTTAGGTATTGTTTAATTTGATCATTTATTTTCCTTCCATCTGCAGCATGGATTATCGGGATCAAAGAATCATCAATTTTTATAGGGATGTCGACTCTACCAAAATCAAACCAGAAATTACCAATTGTATAGACAATCGTTGCTGATTGATCTTCTGTAGTGTCATAAATAAACGAGAATGAATAATCTTCACTTGGCCAATTCTGGCCATATCTTATTTCCCGTAATTTTGTAGCTGTCCGAATATCGTAAGACTCTTTCAGTCTCAAATAGCTTTCACGCCAAGAAGCAAGCCAATTACTGATATAATTCTGATCCGAAAAAAGTGGTGCTAAATCCTGCTTGAGATTTTCATCGTCCACCTTGTTCATTTGGATCGTCAATTGGTCAAAAAGGGCACGCAAGTCCGAGATATCAATGCTCTTAGCCAAAAGATAATCCATATCTGGGACGGCTTTCTTTTCCATATACCACAACAGATCGTAGATATCACGGCCTTTTTCTTGGTATACCGCTTTACCTACCCGCCGTGTCCCGCGCAAAAGCACGGCTGCTATCTTACTGGCCATCAAAGCCGACATATTATAAGTTTTAACAACAAAAGAAAGTTGGTCTCGGTTGATCGGAATTCTTTCTGTAACTGTCTTAGGAGCAACAAAATGATTAAGGTCAATTTTAACATGTACTTGCTTTGAATGGTGATCAATCCCTATCTCTTCCCCGATCATAAATTTCAGCAAAAGACCTCTGGTACCACTGATTTTTATGATCAGTATATCAGATTCTAAACTGTGTTTTTCGGCAAAATACACTTCTAGCTCTTTTTTAATACTTTCTAGAAAAGGTTTTGTACATTTCTCAGTAATCTCAAAATCTAGATCAACTGACATCCGATTAAGGCCGTGGCAAATGCGCAAGGCGGAACCGCCATACATAATCCACTGGCTGTACTGAGGGTGATGATAAATGAAATCAAGGAGATAATACTGGAGTTCTTCTTTAGCAGCATTACGCAACACTACGGCATCTGCTCCCGCCAACTCGTCGAGTTTTTGTTTTAAGAAATTAACGATTTGTCTGATTTGTCTGGCCATATTATTCTAGATGATCTTTTATTATCACGGAGAAATTATTTCGTTCCTTGCTATCCATTTCATCAATATCAATTCGCAATTCTTTGACCAATCCCTCTATCTCCGCCAGACGCATTCCTTTTAATTGATTAGTTTTAAAATAAATAAGGTCAAAAAGTGCTTTAGCCGGAGAAGCGATAAAGAAGTCGAATTTACCTTCGACAAGATAAAACCCAGAGAAGAGATTGTTCTTAATAGAGTGGTATCTAAAATTTCCGGTCTTGTTCTGATAGCTTCTAGTTATTTTAGGTGTCACTGATATAATAGTCTGAATAGTCTCTGTAGTAAGGTCATAGTACTGTAAAGCCGTCCATGAGCTGACATAAGAAGGCTGACGTAAAACGTTGGCCAGGTAATATATATATGAGATCTGGCCTTTATTTTTAGCAAAATAATCAGCTGAAACGTATATTCCCTTTTTTAACTGAATTAGATCTTGGTGTGCTAAAGACTGATTAACGTAAGCGTCAACCGTCCCCTTTTTCAGGTTATACTGCTCACTAAGCTGATATATTACCTTTTTATCAAAATAAGGCAGCTCTTTTAACTGTTCGATAAGAATTTCTCGGTATTTCATGGCATTTCACTATTATAATGATATTGTAACAATTGTGAAATGCAATGTCAAGAGCAAAATTGCCCGTTTGTCCACAACTGACTATGTCCAGCCCCGCAAGTTTTTAGAACAGGCAAGCTTGCGGAGCGCGGAGAATCCTTGTCCACCGCTAGGTGGGGAACTCCGACTATACCCCGCCAAGGCGGGGCGCGTACATCTATATTCTTTAGCCTTCGGGGTGCCGGGAATCGAACCCGGTCTACATCCACCCCATGGACGCGTACTGCCAGTATACTACACCCCGATAAAGTCTAAAGAACATAGACGATACCACTATACTACGCTCCGGTTTTACCTAGCATAACACTAAAACTCACCTTTCTAAAAGATATTTTTCCAGCTCCATTAAGTCCGCCGCGATAAAATCCGGGCGGGCTGATTCTAACTTTTCTCGATTATGAATCCCCCACAGTGTCCCTATCGTTTTCAGGCCAGCTGCCTGACCAGCTTCAATTTCGTGGGTAGTGTCGCCAATAAAATATGATTTGTCCGGATCCAGCTCCCGCTCAGCAACAATGCTTCTGATCACTTTTTCTTTATCATGAACATCAAAATATATTTTAGCAAATACATTTTCGATCTGCAGTACTTCCATTTCCTCGGGAATATAACCTGGCAGCTCACTACTGAGAATTAACAAATCCGCGCCTGTTTTTTTAAGTTTACGTAAAAACTCATTCATGCCTGGATATGGCTGCGACCGCGGACATTTTTTGAGAGCCTCGGCAAACGCCTTCTTCTCATCTTCAATCGAAAGACTCGGCACATATTTGTTATAAAAAAGCATGTAGGGTTGCTCCCACTCGCGTCGAAACTCCTCGAGAGAGATCTTGTCTACCCCGAACTGGGCTAAAACCGTCATCGCCAAACAGTAGACCGATTCCAAATTCTTTGTAATCACCCCTGACCAGTCGAAAATTATGCCTTTTTTCATATTTTGTTATTTACTACCCCCATTCCGCATTGGATCCCGGAACATCATGACGAACAACAAAATCAAACAAGCCAGAACCAAATATCGCACGTACCGATAAACATACCACCAAATTTCCTCGCCTGACTTAATAATCTCAAAATCAGTTACGTACACCGTCTCACAAGCCCCATTACCCTTGTCAGTCCGACTAGTACTTGATCCCCGCTCAAAACCACTGCCATGGGAATACTCGGCTAAATACCCTTTAAAATGAACTTGGTCGCCCGTCTGCGCCTTCATAATTTTCCGGTTGATATCTTTCTCACCCGCCAAAAGATGATTATTTGAAAGATTACTGTTCTGAAATTTATCCCAGGTCACTTTATTAGTGCCACTTTTGAATTCGGCGTAACAAGTCCAACTGCCGCTCTCAAATTTCATCTCCTGATAGACGCCGGACTTGATGTTTTCTCCCCAGACGACACAAAGGTCTTTGACATTAAGGAAATCACCCCATTCTTTATGATAATAATCCCACCAGCTCTCGGTGTTGTGAAAAGAAACTACTAGGCCGTGAAGTTCGTAATCAAAAAGAGGTTTAATAGTATAATCAACATCCCCCACCTTCTTGGGAAAAGGTTTGACTTCGGTTTCTGTTTGTTGGGGTTCTTGATATAGCCGCTCATCGATTTGCTCGGGCAGAGGTAGTTTATCTTTTTGGAAATAGGAAAAAGCCCAGGCGACAATGCCAACCAGTAAAAGTATTTGGAAAATCCGCTTGATGATAAAAAATACCATAAGTAATTTTTACTTTAAAAAACCTGCCAAGCGTGAATCAACGGTCGTTCATTTTCCTGATCACCACGATATTCGGCTATGTACAAAATTCCCCGTTCGCGATCAAAAGTCACACCCCCGATATAACGCATTTCAGTGGTCGGGGTATAATAAAGAAGGTCTTCAATGCTAAGGGTAGCATATGGCTGTGGTTCATACGACTGTTGTTCACCCTGCGCTACCGCCACCAAATCAGCCGGGTCGTAAAAAACAATCTGGCCAATAAAACTGCTCGACCACCAACCCCGCTCACCCGGGCCTGGTTCGGGATACGGCGGCTCATCCGGCCAAACAGTACCATCATAAAAACCATACCAGCAATTGCCCTGCCCTTTTACCCCCGCAAAGACTACGGTCGCTTTATCGCCGGCCGTTAGCCAAGCACCGCCACCCCACTGATCGGAATGATGATAATTATTCAGCGCCTGAGCAGCGTCCGGGTCATCATAAGCAGAAGAATATTTAAGTAACGGCGTGTTCGTCAGCGAAGCACCGGACGACGGTGGGTTACCGTCATTCCAGGGGCCATAAGCATACAAAGCCGGGCCCTGCGTCCCCTGTCCCCCATCACGATAACGACCGGTAGCGAGTAATTGACCCGGAGTGTTGGTCGCTGCCCAACCCGCTGGGATAGTAAAAATATAGTCGGAAGTCGTGTAATTAATTTCGTCTGCTATCCGCCAAGAACCTTGCGTCCGTGGATTGGATAAGTCTAGCTCGAGCCAACCATGCGAAGGGTCATTCTCACTCTCTTGCATATGTTCTCCCCAGGCGTAATATAGCTTGTCGGAAGTCTGGTCACCCTGTTGCGGTAAATATTCCAAACCCACCCGCGGCAATTCCAAAGTCTCTTCCCTAATATCGTAAAAGTCTTGTAAGGCGCCGGCTGTATTGAGGTCGCTAGGATCTTTGCCAGTGGAAATAACCGGCTCGGGAATACCAATCTCCGAAACATACTGATATTGTTCATGACCGGTGCCAAATAACGATCCCGGATAATCGTCGGGGCTGCTAGGGTCACCACCCGGATAATAAGCCAAGGCGGAACCACCCCAATCCCAACTCTGTGCTCCTTCCGCTTCTGCTCCCGCTGGTAGCCGAAAAGCTCCTTTATATTCTAAGTCGGAGGGTTGGAAAAGAGAACCGCGCGTAACTGGATCATCATCGTCATCTTGTTCAGGGGCAGCGGTCACCGCCACATCCGCTCCAATCAACCAGTCTTCCGGATAGGCAAAAAACTCCGAGGTGGGCTCAGAATCACGTGTATAGTCGAACACTCGTACTTGAGCAGCGCTATTCTCCCGCGGAGCAACTATTATTTCCGCTCGACCGTCATTACCTAAATCGCCCGCTCCAATACTGAAACCCGTTTTGAGGCTACGATCGTGAGCGTAAAAACCAGAATTGAGCGTAGGTTGGCCGAGATAGTCAAACACGCGCACATGAGCCGGAAAGCCAGTGGCGGCCGGAACAGTCACGATCTCTGCTCGACCATTACCATCCAGATCACCAGTAGCAATATCCGCTCCAGTAGTTAAACCACGATTGTAGGCATAAAAGCCGGGCGTAAACTGCGGCTGGCCAGTAGCGTTGAAAATGCGGAGGTGGGCGGGGGCATTTTGGGCTGGTGAAGTTATTATCTCGTCTCGACCGTCACCGTTAAGATCGCCAGTTGTTACCCTAAAACCGGTTCGGACACTCAACCCATAAGCGTAGAAATCGGACTGTGGCTCACCCAAATAATTAAAAACTCGGACGTGAGCCGGGCAACCCGCGCCAGGAATAGTAATGATTTCTGCTTTATCGTCACCGTCGAGATCGCCAGTAGCCACATCAACTCCACAACGTAAATTTTCCGCGTAGGCGTAAAAACCGGGAGTAAATTTGGCGTCGCCGTTCTGATCGAAAATACGGACGTGGGGGGCAGCATCGGCGCGGGGAGCTATTACCAATTCAGCTTGCCCATCACCGTTGAGATCACCACTGGCAATATTAAAACCAGTTCGCAGAGATTGGTCGTAAACAAAAGACTCAGCCGCAACATCGCCGGAGCTGTTAAAAATACGCAGGTGGGGAGAACCGCCTGGACCAGGTAAAGTGACGATCGCCTGCTCCGAAGCAGATTGGGCACTAATTGTTTGACTGCCGGGCCAAAAATTAAGGGCTAAAGACAAACTAATCCCTAAAATCGCCACCACGCAAGCTGACCAGGTTATTGTTTTACACATTTTGATCATGGAAATTATTTGCTAGTTGCCAAAAACATTATTTTAGAGACAAAATACTTTCCGGATTAATCCACTTTTCTAACTCGGCTTCAGTCGATACATACCCTTTCAAATCAGCCTGATCACCCCGATAAATTCCCAAGTGCAAATGCTTACGCTCGCCGCCGGATTCACTACTCTCATGATCAGCTAAGACAGCAATTTGATCATTTAATGTTACTTGATCTCCGGCGACTACCAGGCTCTTGCTGATAGATATGTGTCCGTAAATAACGCTGACTGATTCGTCTTTAATTGTACAGTTCTGAATTACCACTCCCCCATAGCCACTGACTCTTTTGACTGACTTTATTTCTCCCACACAAATGGGATGTACTGCCACTTCTTGACTCAACTCGGCCTCCCTAGCTTCAAAGTCAGTACCCGTATGGTAGCCGGAAAACTTTTCTGGCTGAACTGGTGAGGTGGCGGGGTTGATCTTGATGCCGAAAGGTTTTTTACTAATCCGCCCTTCAGCGTCGCGGATGGGAGGAGGATGGACTTCCTCGCTCGTAGTAACAGGTTCGTCAGTTTTTTCAGTAGTACTGTCAGTAGACTCAGCCTCATTTGTCAAAACCGTCGGTTGAATTTGCGGCTGATCATTACTCTCTCTAGTTATAAGATAATAAACAACACCTGCAGTTAACACGAAAGCAAATACTAACACCGCCAATAAATATTTTTTGCCCATCTCTATTGAGTCAATTAATTTCGGTGCTGTTTTGCTCTTTTCTGTCGATGTTTTTTCTTTTTTTTCTGAATCCGTCGACTTCGCTCGTCTTCTCCTTCTTTATCGCCCTTAGGAAGCTCCGACATAAGTGCCACTTGCGCTGCTTTAAGTCTAGCTAAAACCTCCGCTGGTGATTCCTGGCCCGGACTGCCTGGTTCATTTTCACCATCTTTACTCTCCAGCTCTCTAGCTTCTTCCGGTTTTGGTCCTGGTTTTTCCCACATACTTTATAAAATTAATTTATCTACTCACAGCCCTTTCTATTATAGCAAATTATAGAACTCATGGTAGAATAGAGCTAATCTACAAATCATTATGAAAATCGCCCAATTTATTGAAAAACGCTTCTGGATATTTATGACGGCCTCCATGGCTCTCGGTGTTATCTATCCCATTTTTACAGACACTCTAATGGCCGGTCTGGAACTATTAATAATGGTAATGCTCTTTTTGGTTTTTTTAAAGTTAGATTTAGTTCAAATCCTTCGTAACTTGCGTCGAATCTGGTTACTACTATATTTAGCTATTATGTATTTGCTGATCATCCCTATGGTCATTTATTTTTTCGCCGGTTTATTTGACGAAACTATAGCTCTAGGATTACTATTATTAGCTGCCATGCCGGCCGGTATAGCCTCACCCGCTTTGACTGACTTAGTGAAAGGCAATACTGCTTTGTCCACTAGTATTGTAGTTGTCACTTCTTTATTAGCTCCTTTCAGCATCCCCTTCCTTTTTAATGTACTCACCCCAGAAAATATTTCCATTGACACCTGGGGAATGTTTCAAACCCTAACAATTTTGATTTTTGTCCCCATTGTACTCTCGCAAATAATAAAAAATATTTTTCCCAAAGTAGTAGAAAAATCCAAACCTGCTCTTGGAGCTATAACAGTAATTTTGATATCATTAACAAACTATGCTATCTTAGGTTCACAACGAGAGATAATTATTAACGATCCTTTGAGTTTAATTTGGCAACTAGTAATACTTTATTTAGTATGCATTTTCTTCCATGTCATCGGTTATCTTCTGGGCTGGCGACTACCCCGTCCAGACAAAATATCCACCGCTGTCACTAAGGCCTACTTGAATGGTGGAATGGCTATCGTACTCGCCGCTAGTTTCTTTGCCCCTAACATCCTGCTCATGATGGTGCTATCCAGCATTCCTTGGAACACACTCCTAGCCCCTTTCCGCTGGACATTAAAAAAATTAAATCTTAGTCCATGAACAAAAAATTAATAATTATAGCTCTCACTGTTCTGATAATAATTGCTGCTGCAATTTTCATTATCGGGCGCAATAAAACAAATAATTCAGATTCAAATACCACCTACAACAACCAACCAGATGATGCTGTCCGAAATTCCGTTTGGACTCCTCCACCCGGTACTACCTGGCAATGGCAATTAGATGGTGATTTTAATAACACTGTTGACGCCGAAGTATATGACCTCGACCTCTTTGACAGCAGTAAAGAACTAGTGGATTCTCTTCATCAGCAAGATAAAAAGATGATTTGTTACGTCAGTGTCGGTAGCTATGAAGATTGGCGCCCTGACGCCCAGGACTTTCCTAGCTCCGTCATTGGTAAAAAATACGCCGGCTGGACGGGAGAAAAATGGCTCGATATTAGCCAGATCGACCTCTTGGGACCGATTATGAAAAAACGCTTAGATCTTTGCGCGGAAAAAGGCTTTGACGCTGTTGAGCCGGACAATATTGACGGTTATGATAATAAAACAGGATTTAATTTAAGCTATGATGATCAGTTGAAGTATAATATTTGGCTAGCTAACGAAGCACACCAACGAGGGCTGTCGATTGGACTTAAAAACAACGCTGACCAGGCTCAGGATCTCGAACCCTACTACGACTGGGCGATGACCGAAGATTGTGCAGTCCAAGAATGGTGCCAAGACATGGAAGTTTTTATCCAAAATGACAAAGCTGTTTTCCAAGCTGAATATACTGATGAGGATGTGGATTTCGACCAAGTTTGTAAGAATGCAAAAAGCTCAAAATTCAGCCCTATTTTGAAAAACAGAGATCTCGACGCTGAGATAAAAACTTGCTCGCAATGAAATAAAGCTGACGGGAAATTATCCCCACCAAAAAACCGCCGAGATAGCCGGTGGTTTTAGATTATTTACAAAAAAAACAGGCGCAAACAATAATTTACACCTGCCTTTTATTAAAAGCTCAGATCTATGCCGCCTATTTTCCGTTTCCCGACCGCACTTCCTTGCAACCCGTCCGCTTCTCTCGAATACAACGCTTCATCTTTTCATATATAACAATGAGAATCGGCAACACCACTAGATTACCAAAAGTCGCTAAGAACAGACCACAGACCACTGCCGTGCCCAAGCCTCGCCAGAAGGGATCCTGGATCGTCAGTGGTAAGATAGCAGCCATCGTCGTAATCGAGGTAGAGAAAATCGGCTTGAAGCGTACTTGGCCGGTATAAACCAGTGTTTTGGTTAACGGCCACTCGGGATGCTTTTTCCGTTGTCGATTAAAGTAATCAATAAACACAATCGCGTCGTTGACCACAATACCAACCAAAGCAATAATACCCAGCCCGGAGATCATATCGAGCGAGCTATCAACTAACCAAATGCCAGGGAATACACCGATCAAAGCAATCGGGATGGCCATCAAGATCATTATTGGCTGTACATAAGAATTGAATTGGAACACCAGAATCAAATACACAGCGATCATCGCAATGATGAAAATAACAAACAATTTCTCAAAATCTGACTCAATCTCAGCCGCAAAACCACCGTAAGAAATTTCGTCTTTCTCCATCCCATATGAGTCCAATTTTTCCTCCGTAAGATGATTTTTAATATCAGTCTCTAGTAACTTGGCTTCCTTGGAACGCTCCTGCTGATCTTCAATGTCGAGCGCTAATTTATAACTTACAGCGCGCGATCCATCAATGAAGTCAATCGACTTGGCTTTATTAATTGTTTTAATTTCAGCTATCTCTTCTAGGGTCACTGATCTTCCCGTAGCCGTCACCACCGACATCTTTCTAACATCATCGACAGAATTCTTTGACTCTTCGTTGAAAGCCAGCGATACTTTATCCTGCACACCATCTTCACGCACCGTGACTTTGCCCAGCTCTGATTCACTAAAAACACTATTAACTATCAGCGAAGTAGTCAGTGGAGCCACTCCGTACTGCTTGAGCTTATCCTTGTCAAAAATAATTTCAACTGACGGAACTAGCTTGTCTTTGAGATCATTATTGATCCGATCAATTTTGTAATCGCCGTTGTCATTTTTTTCATTCACAAATTTATCAATTTCATTCACCGTCTGAACAATCGCTGCGGCCTCGTCATTTTTTACCTCAATAATTACATCCGAGGCTGCTTCCGGCGGACCATGACCCTGTGAGCCAATACTAATATACGTCCCCTCCGGAGCTCTTTCCCGAATAGGATCTACTCGCTGATTAAGTTCATCAACGATAGTATAGACAGTGGTGTCTTTGTCATGAGATCGCTTTCCTGGCTCAGTGATTATGGTGAATATCTGACCCTGCATCACAAACGACCCTTCAAAGTAAGGTGCCTTAACCACTTCTTTCATCAAATCCGACATAATCTCTTTCTTAGTCTCGTACTCAGTGCCAGCTGGGAAAACGGCTGAAGCTGTGAACTGGGCAGCGTCAGTTACCGGAAATTGAGCAGTGGGAAGTTTGCCTAGCGCTACCAACGAAAAACTACCGACTAGTCCAACAGCAACCAAGATTATTATGCCAATCTTTAGTAGCCAACGCTTGTGTATCACCGTCATCACTCGCCCATAAAGATCAACTAAGCCATCAACGGCCTTCTGCCCGTAGAAAACTATCATCGGCAACACCAAGTATTTTTGCCACTTTTTTAATTTGCGATTTTTACGCTCCTCTTCTGTTTGCTCCTTCAAAATCCATTTGCCTAAAAGCGGCGTGATACTAATAGCCAAGAAAAACGATACCACTAGCATGATAATAATCGTATAAGGAATATACTTTAATATCTCACCCATAAATCCGCCCATATTAGCAAAAGGAATGAAAACCACGATCGTGGTGGCCGTAGCGGCTGTCACCGCTGGACCTAAGTCACGAACAGCCTTAAGGGCAGCCGGTAATTTTTTATCACCGTACTTTTGTAAGCGATGCTGGATACCCTCCGCAATTACGATCGCGTTATCAACCAAAATACCCAACGTCAGAATCATCGCAAAGGTAGTCAGAATATTAATCGAATAGCCAATTTGGTTGAGAATAAATAAGGTGATTAAAAAGGCCATCGGGATGATGAGACCGACCACAATACCCGTCCGAATATCAATAAAGAACATAAAGACTACCAGAATGATAACTAAACCAATCAAGCCATTTCGGAGCAGTGAATCAATCTGAGATTTTACAAAAGAGGAGGAGTCATAAGTGAGATTAATATTGATATCTTCGGCCAAGACATCCTTGGCATAAACATCGGCCACAGCCTTATCAATGTCTTCTTTCATTCTAATCACATCGCCATCAGTCTCTTTCATCAGCAGCAAATAAACAGCCTGGTCACTATACTTGGCCTCCCCATCTTCAACATACCCGGCCATTA
Source organism: Parcubacteria group bacterium (assembly GCA_013202585.1). GTDB lineage: Bacteria > Patescibacteriota > JABMPQ01 > JABMPQ01 > JABMPQ01 > JABMPQ01. The sequence goes on from JABMPQ010000061.1 coordinate 22,961, forward strand.
AGAGACTATCCTTGGCCACCGGTTCGCGCTTTACCTCAGCGATATCAGTCAGTTTTTTCCCACCAGTTAGACTAATATTTTTAACATCGTCTATGCTCTGGGTCGACTTATTGATATTAATTTGCTTAGTGATATTGTCACTTTCATCTACTACACTTCCTCCCGGCAAAACAGAGAGATTGCTTTCAATAATCTGCTTGACGGTAGAAACGTCCAGGCGAGCGGCGGCCAGTTTAGCCGCATCGAGCTCAACTCTAATCTCAAACTCAGCCTTAGGAGCAATATCCACCTGCTTGATCTCCGTGCTTTCTTTCTCGAGATATTCCTTAACTTTCGGCGCTGCTTCAATCACCTCGTCAAATGATTTGCTGTCACTAGACAGTACATAGGCCAAAGAAGGGCCACCCACGTTCTCAGTGGCAACCTTAATTTCTACATCCGTTGGCAGATTTGCCCCGTCAGCCAGTTCTTTGAAATCAGTGACTGTTTTTTCAATTGTATCTTCAGCAAAACTTTCCAATTCCACAATAACCACGCCATAACTAGGAGAAGCGGTCGAACGAATACGTTTAGTTTCCGAATGACCTTTGATAGCATTCTCAATCGGATTAATAGCCTCACTAGCTACTACCTCCGGACTAGCCCCCGGATAAACGGCCGAGATAAACACATAATTAATAGAAATCGAAGGAAAATCTTGACGCTGATTATCCATGGCGCCATAAACACCAAGCCCCATTAGAGCAATCAGTAGAATGATAGTTATTTTGTATTTGCTGATAAAAAACTTCGCCCACTTGGCAAAGAAGTTTAAAGATTCCTTTTTCTTTGGCTGATTAGTTTTGCTTTTCATCTATTTTAACTTCACTTAATTATTCCTATTAAAATATTTTACCAATAATATATTACTAATACAAGCTATCAAGCAATGACAGAAAGAAAACCGCCTCGGCTGGGGCGGTGATTATAGGCTGATAGATTTATCGTGCTAAGCCCGAAGGGTTTGTTGGATATATGCTGTTGTGTGATGTAAACCAAAAGCCGTCATAAAAAATTCTCGGTTTCTAGCTTCGGATATAGTTTTTCGTGAAACGCAGGCGGGACTATAACTTTTTTGCTTGTAATATCTTCTTTTGAAAACCAGCCAAGCTCGCAGATCTCTGCTGAGCAGATAGGGGGTTTTTCTATTGAAATCATATACGCGTGATCAGTTTGTGGAACATTATAGGTTTGATTGATCAAATCGAATGAGTGATAATACTTTGAATTTTTTATAGAGCACCCTATCTCTTCATCAAGTTCGCGAGCTATCGTAGCGGTGTGATCTTCGTTATTCTCTAAAGTTCCGCCAGGCATTTCAAAAAAGTCTGATCTATGATCTCGAACTAAGAGAATTTTTTTATTTTCTATGATTATTGCTGCTACTCGTTGTCTTTTCATAAGTATACTTATGCTCATTTTCAGCACTAGGCTTTTGGTTTATTTAACTTAATGTTTGCGTATATCTGATGTTTGCCGGTGATAAGATAACGCGAAGCGGGATCGCCGGTCAATATGGGTGAGCGCAGCGAGCCAGATATACGCTGTTAGCAGATGTATTCCTTTTCTTTTCCGACGATAGTCGGTTGTTTAAAAAAATTTCAAATTTCTTTTTCCGTTTTGGATTTTGGGCAGAGGGGTTAGGGGTGAATGCCCAAGCCCCAAACACCTTATTATATTTGTTCAATTAACTATTTAGTAGGTGTAAACAACGATGTAAATTTTGATTTATATTCATTTTATACCAAAAATAAAGAAAAAAGGCAATCGCATTTTTTTACGATTGCCTATGCTTTGACCGCAACGACGGTGAGTTACCGCGATGAGGTTAAGTATTTTTCTCCTTTGAATGAGCTAAACGATTGCTTTATTTTCAGTCCGATTTCTGCGCCAATTTTTTGAGATAAAGAAGAAATTCTTTATTACCTTTAACCCCTTCAATCGGCGACTCCGTTACGCTTACCGGCGTGAGCCCTCCTTTTATTGCCAGTGTCTGAATCGTGTCGATCACCTGCTTATGTAAAGCTGGATCGCGCACAACTCCTTTTTTAATGAGCGTTTTTCCAACCTCAAATTGCGGTTTTATCAACACCACCACCTCGCCACTTTCCCGCAGTAGTTCAGCCACTTTTGGCAATACGTGTTTGAGTGAGATAAAAGAAACATCCACAGTAATCACATCAAGCGGTTCAGCAAACCACTCGCCCACTGCTGCACGAATATTTCTACCTTCCATGTTAATCACGCGCTGGTCGTCACGCAGTCGTTGTGCGAGTTGGTCATGTCCGACATCTAAAGCATACACCTTTTTTGATCCTCGATGTAATAAGACCTCTGTAAAGCCGCCTGTTGAAGCTCCCACATCAAGACACACCGCATTGGTGACATAAATCGGCCACGTTTCCAGAGCTTTTTCCAACTTCAAACCCGCTCGCGAAACCCATGGGATGTCTCCAACTGTAAGCTCTATCACCGTGTCTGGAGTACACTGTGTAGCCACCCTGGTAATTGGTTTCCCATCGACTAACACATGACCCGCTTTGATTAACGCTTTCGCGCGCTCTCGCGATTGCGCGTACCCAAGCTGTACCAACAATCGATCGAGTCTTACCTGTCGCATCTTTTCCATTTCAACATTTTGTTCAGTGCCTTTATCCTTCTCGGTAAAAGGTGCTAAAGACCCCCACACCTATGTGAGATGTGGGGGGTGTGAGTATGGCAGCGTTCGGCGTTGTGCCTACTAGCTGTACTTCTTCGGGCTGCAGGGCGAGCCGCTCTGGCGGCAGCACCCCGACTCGGCGGCTCCCATCATCTGACGGGACTGATGCCCGGTGTCGTTCCCGGAAACGCCAGGCGCGCTCCAGGTGACAGTCAGGCGCTGCTTCGTCGTGGCCAACTCCTTGGACTTCTTCTGTCCACTGTTCATTCTCTCATCTCCTTTTTTTAGATTCCCATTTTTTCCCTCCACGAGATCGACCGGGTCAGTCGAGTCTTTGACCGCCAAGACAAGGAGAGTTCTTTTGTCGAGCTTGTGCTCGGTTCGTAAAACTCACAAAACATTTTTCCCGTGCTTTTACGACTATGGATTTTTAGTCAACCTCGACACTCACGTTCGCGTTGAGGATTTGTACGTGTGAAGAGGCGTGGTTCGATCTTTTCGATCAACACTGCCTCTCGATCGTATGGTTGTCAAATACGACATCGACCGTGCGCGGGTCATCGAACACCTGGGCGAAGATTTTCGGCAGAAGCATCTGGTGCGCACGGCACGTATACGCAGACGGGTTCAGCAGGTCGTTGTTGTCCCATCCGCCCTGCATGGGACATCCACCTCCGCAGATGAGTTTGAGATTACAGCCCGGACAGTTGGGATAATTGCGCCAGTGCAATCGATCAAGAAACCGCCGTTTGTCGTCGTCGATTACAACCTGGCCGCTTTCCGTGCAGCGGCCGTAGATCATTGTGTCGGCATAGGCGTCGCTCATGCTCGCAACCTCAAGGCACGAGGTGATCAACCCGGTCGGAGTGACAGTGACATTGCTTCCTTCGCCGGCTCCGCAGTAGTACCCTGAGGTGGGCCGTGAAATAAACGAGTTGTCGATCTTGATCAGCAGACCCTGTTCTGTGATCCGCTTCAGCGACGAGAGGAACATTTCCACGAATTCCTCGAGGTCAGGAACGAGCGATTGCTCACCACGCGAGAGCACCGAGTGATGAACCGGTTCTATCTTGATGTAGCGCGCGCCGAGGGAGGAAATTCGTTCGATTGATTCGAACATGTGCGCGGTGCCGTCACGCGTGATGGTGAGCTGAACGGTCAGAGGCACGCCTGCAACGGCCAGTTCTTTGATCGTCTGCTCGACGATCGCGTCTGACGGTGCGTGTGTCGCGAGTGGTCTGTTCTTTGCGTGCATGATGCCGTCGAACGAAATGCGCGTGCTCGCTTTGTTCTCGATGAGCCACTGTCGTTGCTTCTGGCCGTGGATGCCATTGCTAACCACGACGACTTCGACGGAAGCGAATCGTTCGCGGCTGTAACGGCAGATCCCATCCATCATGCGGAAGTTCATGAACGGTTCGCCGCCGCCAACGAAATAAACAGTCAGAGGCTTGGCGTGCGGATCGTCCGTCTTGCTCGCGGTCCAATCGATGGTGTGTTTCGCCGTTGCGAGTGGAAGGGATGTCTGATCTTCTCCTCCCTTGGCATAACAGTAGATGCAACGAAGGTTACAGTCGAACGTGGGCATGAACGCGATGCTTGGTCCGAGCTGCGTGTGCGTTGTCGATGCGTTGGCGTGGGCAACGATCACGCGCCGTTCTTCCACGCACGCCTGTTCAATTTCCTCATCTGAGACATTCGGGATGAAACTAATACGGTTTTCCGAGATCAGGACGAGGTGTCTGTTATCGATTCGTACAATATCCAAGGTTGCTGTCTGAGCATCCATTATCTCACCTCTTTTCGGTTTTTAATGAGCTGTTATCACTACCACCAGGATAGCCAATGATACTTTATCATTACCCCCCATCTTGTCAAGAATTGCGCAGGGGTTGGCGCTGACTTATTTTTAATAAATCGTTTTAGTAGCGGAGCGGAGAAAACACCTTATATTCCCTTTAAAAAAAATTAAAAGAAATTTGAAAATTTTTA
>JABMPQ010000062.1 GCA_013202585.1 Parcubacteria group bacterium
AACTATGTTTTTAGCCCCACCGTTTTGTCTATTAACCCGCAAAGTTAAACATTACCCTTGCAATAAAAAACTGCCCATTCTACTAGGCAGCTTAGAAAATATTTTTCTAACTTCCATCCTTCGACTTCGCTCAGGAAATATCTATGGTGAGTTCGTCGAACCATCCTTCAACTTCACCACCACTCGCCTCTCTGGCTCTTCCCCATAACTAATCGTCATTAAGTCCTCTTCGTCGGCCAAGAAAGTATGGACAACCCGTCGATCATAAGCCGGCATCGGTCGCAATTCTTCTTTTTGCTTCGTCCGGCGTACGTTGAGAGCGGCACTACGCGCCGTACTCCGCAAATTATCTTCCTTATCCCGTCGGTAGTCATTAATATCAATCATAAACGACACCATCTCTTCGCTTTCACTCCGCTTACGAAACAACAACCGCACCACATGCTGAAAAGCAAATAAGTTATCGCCGGACTGACCAATCATAATCCTGGCATCGTCAGTTTTGATGTTAAGAACCAATGCTTCCTTACCTTCCCGATTTTCTAAACGTTCAGAAATTTGTCCCAGAACGCCCATTTTATCAAGCATTTCTGCTACTATCGCTTTAAGATCCTCAATATTTTGGGGGTTTATACCAGCCATATATTTAGATTAATCGTTAGTAGGCGCTGTCACTTGCTTATCAGCATAATGCTAGCGTCTAATAACGACCGGTCTACTTCGCTTTGGCGGCAGACTTAGACTTAGACTTAGCTCCTTTAACAATTGCCTTTTCCGGCTTCCATTTTTTGAGGATTAAGTACTGCTGACCGAGAGCAAATAATGTCGTAGTTGCCCAATAGAGTGCCAAACCGGAAGGCAGGCTCATGGCAATGAAAACAGTCATCACCGGCAGAAAATAGGTCATCTGTTTGGTCATCATTGAGGACATGTCGCTCATGATACCCTCGCCAGGTTTTTTCTTCGGTTGATTCTTCGGCATCATCATCCGTGACTGGAAAAACTGGAACACGCCAGCCAGAACAGCCAAAATAATATTTGGCTCTGACATATCTACTAAGTTGATGAAGAAATGATCAAGTATCTCCGGCCGACTAACAAAAGGATAAAGCTTATCCATGCTCTCTTCATTGATCCCGACCCGGAAAACTCGATACATGGCAAAAATAATCGGTAACTGAACCAGCATCGGCAAACAAGAAGACATCGGATTAATCTTGTTCTCCTTGTAAAATCCCATTAACGCCTTGGTTTGGTCTTCCTTATTATCCTTGTGCTCTTTGCGAATTTTGCTCATCTGCGGCTGCAGTTCCTGTAACGCCTTTTGTGATTTGGTGGCTTTGACAGACAAGGGGAATAATAAAAATCGTACAATCACGGTAACTATAATAATAGCTATTCCCAAATCACCCACTAGGTTATAAAACCAGATCATCATGTTAAGCAGGGGCTGGAACAAAATTGCGTTGTAGATTTCGATAAACATAAATTTTTAATTTTTCCATTTATTGACTGGCGGCACTGGATCATTTCCACCTTGATTCAAAGGATTACAGCGCAGTACTCGCCAGGAAGTTAAAATGCTTCCTTTAACTACTCCGTGTTTCTGAATGGCACGATAACCATACTCCGAGCAGGTTGGATGAAAACGACAAAACCCATAGGGTAACACTTTCGAGAAAATCCCGTGATCCATAGAAAGTGTTTTCTGGTATAAGCGTATTAATAATAGAAAGGGAACGCGGGCAAATTCTAACATGGTGGATTAGCTGGTTAGTAGCCTCGCTTGCTGAAAAGCACTTCGTAAAGCTGTCTCAATCTCCTGATATGTCTTATCTGCCGCTTCTGGCCGCACCATTATTACTACGTCAAATCCAGGTTTAATATCGGGCAAAGCCAACCGTACCACTTCGCGCAAACGTCGTTTCACTTTATTGCGCACTATCGCTTTTTTTGACACCTTTATTCCAACTAGGAAACCAAAGCGAGATTCCGGCCGGCGATTTGACAATGACTTAATCGCCACAAACTGACATTTAAAAAAACGACCATGGCGGTGGACGCGAGCAAAATCATCATCTTTCTGTAGTCTATTTGCTTTCGGTAACATAAAATTTAACTAGAAGGATCTAGCTAGGCGGTCAACCGCTTGCGACCTTTGGCCCGGCGACTTTTTAACACTCGTCGACCAGCTGTAGTCCGCATTCTTTTACGAAAACCGTGAACACGTTTTCTTTTTCTTTTCTTGGGTTGATACGTTCTTTTCGGCATATTGACTCTAAAAAAAAATTACAAGCCTATTCTAACAGCTTGCCTGAGACCGGTCAATAAGGAATGCGTTGGCCGCATTCAAAACCTATTGCCCCACCCTAGAGCCTTGAGCATAATTGGCTAGATTAAAGTAAATAATGCCAATATGCAAAGGATAACATTCTTCGAGAGG
>JABMPQ010000063.1 GCA_013202585.1 Parcubacteria group bacterium
TAAACTCTTAAAGAGAATATCTTATGGCTTCAGGAACAAAACTAACTATATTGCTAAGATGACCCTAGCTTTTATGCCCATGGGTATCTTACTAGATGCTATGAATCGTCACCCGATTTGATGAAGAGCCTTACTTCCCTCGTGCCAACACCAATCCCCAAATTTCTCGCGGCTGGGCTTTATCTATTTCCTTAGCACACTCCTCTAAAGTAGCACTGGTAGTGCAAATATCATCAATAATAAAAACAGTTTTACCTTGTAAAATAGCAGTATTTTCTAGCCGAAAAGCACCCTTGATATTTTTGCGCCTTTTAATTGGATCCAGCTTGGCCTGGGCGGGCGTGCTTTTAATTCTGACTAACACATCATCTCGCACTGTAAATCTAGCCATTTTATTCAATTCCTGCGCCAATAAAGCAGTCTGGTTAAATCCTCGCTGTCGCTCACGCTTCCGATAGAGCGGTACGGGCACTAAAACAACATCTTGCCGATCCCCTTGATGGTGATTCAACCAAATTTTTAGCCCCCCGGACAATATTGTCGCCAGCGGCCGCGACATCTCCCGCACAAATTTATACTTGAGAGCATGCACTGCCTGCTGCAACAACTTATCCTCATAAGAAGCAGCCACGATAATACCCGCCATTTTCGAAGTAACTCGACACTGGTCGCAAAATGAACCATCGCCAGAAGCATACCCGCAGCGAGGGCAAACTAGCTCCCGATTCAGTTCTATTTCCCGCAAACACGCAGTACAAACCCATTCTCCTTCTCGCCCACAACTAACACACTTAATCGGAAATATAATATCTAGTAAAAATTGCCAAATTTTACTTATCCCCTCCTGCATAAGTAGATTATTATTGTTTGGAAAGTTGTCTCCCTTATTGTATAATAGAAACAATTATATGTCAGACAAAAAATACCAAGCTGCTTTCGATTATGCCCTCAGGTTACTCAGTCGTTATCCCCGCACTGTCCACGAAATCCGAACCAAGCTAGCCCAGAAGAAATACCAGCCAGATACTATTGATAGGGTACTAGCAGAATTGGCCAACACCGGACAGTTGGACGATCAAGCCTATACTACTAGATGGCTAGAGGCACAGTTACAAAACCGACCCTGCGGCCGCCTGCTTTGTCGTAAAAAGCTCGGGCAAAGAGGAATAGCGACTGAATTAATCGACCAAGCTCTAGACGAACACTACCCACCGGAAAAAGAACTAGAATTAGCCCAAAAAATGGCTCGGCAAAAAAAGGAAATCCTGTCCACTCGCTCAGATAAAAAAAATCGACAGCAAAAAGTAGCTTTCTACCTGAAAAATAAAGGTTTTCCGGGAAATGTCATTTATGAAGTATTAAACTAAGAAACGTAATGCCAAAAAAAAATCTCGGGGTTGACATTGGCTCTAGCGGCGTGCGTATCGCTGAAATAACTCGGCGGGGCAATCACGCCTGGCTGACTAATTATGGTCATACTTCCCTACCGCAAAAAATTAACACTAACTTAGCTTCGGATAGAGAATGTCAGCTAGTACAAAAGGCTATCAACGAAATTTGTCGCCGGGCAAGATTTTCGACAGATAAAGCCTACAGCACCATCCCTGGCTGCTACACCGCCAACCAAACTTTCCATTTTGATCAACAAACGGCTAAAGAAGTGATAGAATCCTGGGTTAAAGATAATTTGCCTACTAAACATCTCGGGCAAGACGTATTAATTAAATGGCAAAAAATACACCCGAGCACTAAAAAAGGTTGTCAAACTATCCAGGCCAGTGCAACTAATAAAGATATCATCGAACGCTACCAAAATATTTTCCGCAATACCTATTTGAACTTACAAGATTTGGAAACAAATTATCATGCCCTGGGACGTTCCTTGGCCGGTCATGATCATCGTCCCACCATGATCATAGATATGGGAGATAAATACACCGACGTTACCATCACTCAACATGGTCACCCGATTATTACTAAAAGTCTTGAGTTTGGCGGTGAACAAATAACGGCTGCTCTAGCTAAACATCTTAATATCGATCAAGACCAAGCTGAACAATTTAAAAAAGACCGGCAAGTAGCGGGTCTGTTAGACAAAGACTGTCCTTTGATTGCTTCAGTTAGAGCTGAATTGAGAGACTTACTAGCAAAAGCTTTAAGAAAAAAAATCAAGCTAGACAAAATTATCGTTAGCGGCGGCTGCGCTGGTGATCAAGAGCTCGTCACTTGGCTGGAAAAATCGCTGGGGGTAAAAGTCTATCCCGGCAATCCCTGGAGTAGAGTCGTTTATCAAGAAGATATTAAACCGTTATTAGCAGAAATCACTCATTATTTTCCGACAGCGGTGGGAGTGGCCATGAAGGGGTTGGAATAATTATTTCCCCGGGCACTGTTTGGTCACGTTCTTGTCTATCCCTTTCCCCCCATACATTTTGTCAAAATAATCAGAAAATTCTTGAGCCAAGGCGTCGGCTCTTTTTTTGTACGCCCCTTTATCTTTCCAGGTGTTTATAGCTTGTAATATTTGGCTATCGACGTTCGGGCAGGTCTTAGGTGTCGCGATATGAAAACGCTTATCCTCTTTATATTCGACTTTCTCAAGCCCCCCAGACAGAGCCGCCTCAACAATACTCCTGGTAACAGTAATGTCCATCCTCTCGCCCACACCGTATGGTCCACCACTCCAGCCCGTATTAACTAAATACACCTGGGCCTTATGCTTGGCAATCTTTTCACCCAGCAGAGAAGCATAATCACCAGGATTGCGTGGCATAAACGGCTCACCAAAAAAGCGAGAAAAAGTAGTAGTCGGTTCAATCACCCCTGTTTCGGTGCCAGCCAGCTTACTGGTATAGCCCAACAAAAACCAGAGCATCGCTTGGTCGGAAGTTAGCTTGGCTACTGGCGGCAAGACTCCATTGGCATCAGCTGTTAAAAACAAAATGGTGCGCGGATGATCACCTTTGACACTGTCCTTCACATTATCCAAAAACTCCATCGGGAAAGAAGCTCGAGAATTAGGAGTTAACCGCTCGTCGTTCAAGTCAAAAGTGCCATCGGGGTACATCATTGTATTTTCAATGATACAGCCATTACCAGTCTGTTCTCGCTTACCAAAAGTGGCCTGGTGAATCCCCGGTTCTTTTTTGGGATTGAGATTAATTAACTTGGCGTAACAGCCATTCTCGAAATTAGCAACGCCATTGTCCGACCAGCCATGCTCGTCATCGCCAATTAACTTACGGCCGGGATCAATCGAAAGAGTCGTTTTGCCTGTCCCCGATAGCCCCAGTAATAAAGCCACGTCGCCGTCTGTCCCCTCGTTAGCTGAGCAGTGTAAAGGCAAAATCCCCTGCTCCGGTAACAAGTAATTCATCGCCGTGAACATCAACTTTTTTGTACTTCCACAATAGGCAGAACCGTAAACTAATCCAAGACGACGATCCATGTCAGCCACAATAATCATGTCGCCATCACCTTCTCCGCGCTTAGTTACACTCTGCTGATATAATTTATTGTTTATTTTGTCATAAGGGAGAACCAATAAAGTAAAACCAGTTTCAGCAAAAATACTTTTATCTAAATCTTCTGGCACTGGTCGAAACATATTATCAGCAAACAAGGCTGTTAAAGCACGGTCGGAAACTGTTTTGACTGGCAAAGCATAACTACTATCCGCTCCTATCACTCGGTCTAATTCGTAAATTTTTTCTTTCCCAGCCAAAATACCGACGGCCTCTGCCCACAAGCTATCAAAAACTTCCGGCGCCAAGGGATTATTTGCCTTAGAATGCCAATCGATTTTATCCTGGCTGTCTCTATGCCGGACAATGTACGTATTATCAGGACTACGACCAGTCGATTCGGGAGGCGTCCAGGCCACCAACGCCCCAGAAAAAGAAACAAAGGCTTCTTGCCTTTTAATTACTTGGTCAATGATTTGAGGACGGGTCAAGTCACTTTGCACACTTTGGTGCTTGCCTATCATCTCTAACAATTCAGTTGATGGATTCATGTTGGTTGTAATTTTAAATTAATCTTTATGACCGTCTAAAATGTCTTGTTTCAATTGTAATACTTCTGGCTCGTAAATCTCTTGCGGGAAAAATTTATAAAGCGAACTGGATCTAATCTGTCTGGCCTTTAGCAAGGTGTGATCAGTTACGCTACCCTTAGCAACACTCAATAAATACGAGTTGAGATCTTGCAATTGCACCTCAATGACAAAATCTTGCGGTTTACGTAAAAAATATCGCAAGCGTTTCTCTAGGGCTCGCTTTGCTCCTTCATGATCATTCACAGCTGGCAATATTTTTTTAATCTGCTCTACCGAAGGGTTGGTCAGAGCAATGTCGTAAATTGCTTTCCAGACAGTGTAAGCTTCGGAGGAGAAACTGCTCATCTTGCGCCGGTCAAACCGATGATAGGTGTTTTTTTCCCGCTTACGGGTAGAGCTACCCCCCAGAAAACCTTCTAGCTCAGTCACAATTTTAGGTATATCCTTTTCAGATTCCACCACCAGCTTTATCCCCACCGCATCATGCACCTGGCTAGGAAACTCCAGATTCTTGCGAAACATTTTTTCAACAAAGGAGGTATAAGTTGTACGATTAGATTTTTTAAACTTATTGCGAAATTTAAAATGAGTTACTTTGTTACCACCATGAGTACGAAATGAGCTGCACTGGTATTCTTGCAGGGGGCCAGTATCAAGGGCTAGCTGTTGCCTCTTTTTGGTAGCCAAATTATGCAACAGAGTAGCTCGCGTTTTATTGCTGTTAAAAATTACCCGGTTAGTACGATCAAGCCATAAATAATAACTGCTGCTAGATTTTTTATTGAAGCCCAATCCTTTCTGAAAAGCACTGGCTACTTTTTCCACCACCTGATCTATCTCGTCAACGTTGTTACTACGATTAATCCGCGAGATCAAGATGATCAAACCTAGTTTGCGCATAATCTCAAATTTGATCCTTTTGTCCTTGGTATTTTTGTAATGAACCAACATCTGATAAATATCGCGACACTTTTTTACTTCCTCTGTTTCCTGTAAAACCTCTCTTATCTCTTTGGGGAAAGCGGCTACTCGTAAAATATCAGCTATCACCAGCGAAGCAAAGTCGGCGTAGCGGGCAAAGACTACCATATTTTGGTTATAGGATTTTGCATGTTCAATGTCGTTAAATTTGACATTCAGATAAGCGTTAAGCTTATCCTTCAAGACAGCCGCCGGTTTGAGATTCTTAGCTATTTTTAAAAAAGTGACCCCAGTAGTGGAGCCATTAATACTATCGGGATCAAAGTGAGCATAAATGCTGTAAAATTCGTCAACATCTTGCTTAGGGACATCCTCGTACAAAGAATCAACCATTAACAACAAACCAAGCTTATCAGTAGAGATAGCAGAATTACTTTTGAGAAATGATTTGATTTTCTCGCTGTAGTTTACTGTTTTCATAGCTCGCGCTTAGATTATAAAATCTAAAACTTGTGCACAAAAAACAGGAGTGTCTCATTAAAATATACCTTCCGCATGCTGTAGAGTTGACAATCTTACCCTAGCATGTATCATTCTTATTGACAATGTGTACTTTCAAGGCTAAGATGAGCCATCACCATTTGGAGGATAAGTTGGAAAAAAAGCAAGGATTGGACAGAGTGCGGGTACTAAAAAGTAATGTCTTCGACGACTCAGACTCACGACGGACTATAACGGACTACACTTTCCCCCGGGGCATCAATACTGACCTGGGCCAGGTAAAAGTCATCAGATGCAGACGCACCGGGGACAATGACGCCCTGGGGAACCACTACCACACCGTGAAGTCAGGCAGATGGGAATACTTCATGGTGGGCGCTGGTGAGTATGTGGATATCATTTTTACCCTCAAGTACAGAACCGGGGAGGGAGAGATCACCGAGGTTGAACTGATGAAGGGAGACACCGTAATCATCCCGCCCGGCTGGTCGCATACGTTCATCCCTCGGCAGGAGGGAGCTACCCTGCTGGGGGTGTCGAATCTCCCCTACGACCCTGACGACGATGTCGAAGACAAGTTGGTCTAGATCAGCTACAACTCAATTCTATCCCCCGCACCTCACTCCGCCAGCCTTGTGCTCGCGGATTTTTTTACGCTTAAAATTACTTAATCTTACTCAAATCCCCCTCAATCACCGTCGGCTGAATCGCTTTGAGCTCGTCGGTGTAGGGCATCTCCGGAATAGGGTTATAGAGAAATATTGGCTTACCTAGATAGTGAGCCAAGCCAATTTCTAAAAAAGTGTTGCCGCCGATATAGTTCTGAACACCCTTTTTGTCTAAGTTTAAAACTAAGATCGCGTCGGCTTGCTCTATTTCCTTAAAATAAGTCATAATAGCATCCTGCTTAATAGCCCGCTTATGGATCTGACCGCTTTTCTTTTCCTGCATTATTTGCTCCAGGCTAACCTCGCCGGCGATAATCATCTGTGACGTTCGCGGAATAACAACTTCGTGATCTTGTTTGATCAAGTCTTCGGCAACTTCTTTAATTGCGGGAGTTAGATCCAGGCTGGCACAAATAACAATTTTCATTTATAAAACTTTACGGGGTAAGAAGTAAATATAAGCAGCGCTGGCAAAGCAGAAAGCAGCCATCAGAATAAATAAGACTTCAAAGCCTAGCTGGGTAACAATTAGACTGCCAATCACCGCTCCCACCGCCATCGAGAAATAGTCCATCGCTTTCCCTGCCCCCCAAATTTTACCAGCCCGACAATTATTTAGATGCTTGGAATGAAGCGCGTCCGAAGCAGGCGCATAAATCGCCACTGCTATCCCAATTAGTATCTGCACTAAAAACAACGTAACCAGAGAATTGATGAAAATATAAAGAACAAAACATAGCCCCATCAAAGTATAGCCAAAAACAACCACTAGTTCGCTCTCTTTGACTCTGTCTGTATATCTCCGACAGAATAAAGTAGTTACCCCAGCCGCTATAGCAAAAACAGCCAAGGTCAAACTAGCACCAAAAAGATTACCTCCTATCCTTTCCACAAAAATAGTGTAAAAAGGACCTAGCATAGCAATAGCCACTAATACTATAGTGTCAGTGCTAAGCAGAATTTTAGTGGCGCGGTTGAAAAGTTTTTTTACTGGCATAATGATTAAACGCCTATGTTTTCTAATAATTCTCTAGCTTCGGCTACTGATTTTACTCTCCAGGAAGCCTGAGAATGTTCCGCTCCTACTTTAATAGTATAAGCTGATTTAGGCATAACGGAAAACATATCTTCGTCAGTGCGGTCATCACCAATAGCCAAGATAAAATCCCAACGACGTTTGTCGAGCCAACGAGAAGCTATCCGACCCTTGTTAATATCAGCACTCTTTATTTCTATCACTTTGTTGCCTTCTAAAATATCAAGGTCAAGAGTATTGGTGACTTGGGCGCAATTTTCTAATAACTCTTTTCTTCTAATTAAAGCTAACTTAGGATCAGCCTTGCGATAATGCCAAGCTAGGGAGTAATCCTTGACTTCAACAAAAGAGCCAGGCGTACGATCAACGTACTGTTCTAAGATCGGCTTAATTTTTTTCATCCAACTAGCCGAGGATAGATCCACTGCCTTCTGCCAGCGCCCTTTTTCTTTCACCCAAACCCCATGCTCCGCACTCATTTCGGCCTTCGTCTCTTGCAACCACTCTCCCATAGTGTGTCGATCACGACCACTAATGACCACTACTCTATTATGCTTATCGTCAGTCAGTGATTTTATAATCTCCAGCAACTTCTGATCCGGCTGAGCCTTATCTGGATCATCAACGAAAGAAACTAGCGTACCATCGTAGTCCAGGAGAATAAGTCGATGTTGACTACGACGGTATTGCTTTTTCAATTTCGTCCAGGCTGACTCGTCTAAATCCTTGGTTCGACTTTTCTGCTGAGCTTTTTTTAGATCGGATAAATTATCAAGGAAATCCTTCGCCCATTTAGTCACATCGTAACTTTGTAATCTCTTTTGGATAATACGGTTGTGCTCTTTTTGTTCCGCCACCGGCATCTCTAGCGCCCGCCGTAGAGCTTTCGATATTTGCCGTTTGTCATTAGGATTAACAATTAAGGCCTCTCGCAATTCATTAGCTGTGCCTGCCATTTCACTCAAAATCAGCACCCCTCGTCCATCTTTTTTCGTCGCGATGTATTCTTTAGCGATCAAATTCATACCATCGCGGAGGGGGGTAATTAAAGCAATATCAGCTGCCCGGTAAAAAGCTACTAATTTTTCAAAAGGAAGAGAACGATATAAATACCAAATTGGAATCCAATCCACCTCGCTGTACTTACCGTTAATTTGGCTAATTTTTTCATCTAGTTGTTTTTTCAGCAGACTGTAATTTTCGATCCGAGTGCGGGAAGGGACAGCCACTAGGATCAAGGTTACTTTGCCAATATACTGCGGATTCTGATCAAGAAAATAACTGAAAGCGTCCAGGCGTTCCAAGATTCCCTTAGTATAATCTAAACGATCGACTGATAATATTAACTGACATTCCCCTACTTTCTGACGAATTTTGTCAGTTTCTTGGGCAACCTGCGGAAGTTCAGTTGCTTGGGCAAAACGATTATAATCGATTCCCATGGGGAAAGCATCGACCTTAGTGATATTTTCCCCCGAAACAATACTTCCCAGATGATGCTCATACCCGAGCAGACGATGCACACTATCAAGGAAATTCTGCACATAGTCATAAGTATGAAAACCAACCAGATCAGCTGATAACAAGCCGGCTAGGATTTCTTTGCGCCAGGGCAACATGCGATATATTTCCAAGGGAGGGAAAGGAATATGGAGAAAAAAGCCGATGTTAGCTTTCGGCAGTTTTTCCCGAATTAATTTAGGCAATAACATCAGGTGATAATCGTGAATCCAAATAGTATCTCCTGGCTTGACTTTAGCTAAAACTGCTTTAGCGTAAAGCTCGTTAACTCGCTGGTATGATTCCCACCACTGTTTACTGTAATTCGCATGTTGGGTAAAACAATGGAATAAGGGCCACAGAGTATTGTTGCAAAAACCATAGTAATGAGAATTCACATCTCGCTTATCTAAAAAAACAGGATAGCTATTATGCTGCTTGGCCAGCTTAGCTTGAATACTTCGCTTAGCCGAACTATCCAGAGCTTGCTTAGACAAACCACTCCAACCAATCCAGAGACAATTCTGCTTATCGCAAACCGAAGACAACCCCGTAGCCACTCCGCCAATGCTAGGCTGGAAAGTATATTTTCCCCGGCGTTTTTGAACCGTAACTGGCAGTCGATTGGTGACGATGATTACTCGTCCCATAAATAATGATTATTTGTTGCTGGCTGACAAATGTCGATTGAATAAATCTAGCCAATCTTCAAGATAACGAGTGATGAGAAATTTTTCTGTAACTTGCTGCTTACCTTGTTCACCCAGGGTGTGTCGGAGGCTTTCGTCCTTGATAAGCTTGGTTGTGCTCTCAGCAAAGCTGGCCAGATCCCGCGGCTCATGCAGATAACCACTCTCACCATCAGTTATTTGCAGTGGGATACCACCTACTCGTGAAGCTACTACTGGCGTCCCCTTGTAAAGCGCTTCCGCCACCGTCAGGCCAAACCCCTCGCGGATAGATTTCTGGATCACCACGGCCGCAGCTCGTTGTAGGCAATTGACTAAAATATCATCACTGACTGTTAACAGGGTGACGTCATCTTCATAGCCACAATCAGCGATGCACTTTTCCATTTCCTCAAAAGTCTCTTGCCCCTCTGGATCGTCAGCGGCAAACGAACCCAATAAAACTAATTGGCAGTCAATTTTTTCTCGCACCATTTTAAATATTTCCACTACCCCTTGTGGATCTTTCCATTTATCGTAACGCGATACTTGAGTGATAATCGGCTTGTCTAGACTGATGTTGAATTTCTGCAAGTAAGTTTTGACTTTGTCGTCCGTTAATTCTTTGTTCTTGCGCGTTAGTGGGTCAATCGCCGGGAAAATAATTTGCTGGGGAATAGCAACGTCTTGTTTATATTCTTCACGAGAAACGACAAACTCATCATATTTGGCCACGTATTGTTTGAGATAATCCCAGGTGTCCGGATCAGGCTCGGACATATCAACGTGACAGCGGAAAATCCAGGGCTGTTTTTTGGCGTAAAAATCTATCAATGGTAAGGGCTGCGGATCATGAATAACAACTAAATCATGCTTCAAATGCGTAAATACTGAAAATCGCTCGTTGGTTTCGTAATAAATTTCTTTGGCGTGATCAGATAAGTCAATTTTCTCTCCCTGCATGGCGTGATGGAGCTTTTTGGTAACATCAAAAAAGCTAGGGAAGCCTTGGAGAATCCGCCAGCCGAATTTGAGACCGAGAGTATTGAATAAGAAAACTGCGCTATTGAGCATCTCCGCCACTCCCCCGCCCGAAAAGGTAGAATTGATGCAGACGATGTGTTTGCCTTTAAGCGGAGCAGCCTTTTCTTTAACGCGTGTGATTACTTCGCGGCCAACTATGGATTCGTATTGTTCTAGATTATTCATACTTGCTTATTTTGCTTTAAAAACTCAACTAATTCCTGGCATGTCGCTGGCTGACCGTTCTCACTGGCAATATAATAATTGGCCACTGCATTAGCTAGTAGTAAGCGCTGCTCGTCGGCGAGCCCTAATAGCTCGCCTAATATGTTACCCGCATTCCAATTGTCACCAGCGCCAGTAAGACATTGCGGTTTGATGTCAAATGTCGCTACCTTGGTTGTTTCCGACTCGGCGGTAAAACTTTGTCCAAAATCCTTAGTATGCAAATCAACTCGAGTTAGTTTCTGTAGATTATCTCGCCCACCATATTGTTTTACTTCCGACTCATTCACGCTTAAACTATCAACCAAGCTCTTTCCTAAAACTTCTTTCAGTAGTCTTGTTATTTCGGTGGCCATCTTATCGCCTTTTACTACCGGATCGCCCGGATCAAAAAACGTTTTGCCTTGGCCTTCTTTGACCGCTCGAAAAACTTCTTGAGCTAACTCTGTCCCCTGATGATTTAAACCCCAATCAGAGATGACAACTGCATTAGCTGTCTTGATTAGTTCCCAATCCTGATCAGCCAGCTGGTCTGAGCCAAATTCAACCGTCGAGCCTGGGTCACTAATCATTATATTGGCGCCCTCTAATTCAATAACAGCCGTCGAACCCAATTCGCCATCCTGCTTAACA
>JABMPQ010000064.1 GCA_013202585.1 Parcubacteria group bacterium
ATAGTAATCCTTCTAGACAGAAAAGCTTGTTCAGAGTAGATTTAGAGCTAGACATGGTAGTTGTTATTAGGGATTAGTCACTTTTTGCCTAATTAGACTACCATGTTTTAGTTATGCACCACCCAAATTGGTGAAGAGCCAAAATGATTTGACTTTGCATTAGTAACATACTATAATGTAGTAAATAATAATTTATCACTTATGCCTCGAGGATCAGAAAGTGGACCTGACTTAGTCAAATATGCTCATGGATTTGAGCAGGCCAAAGAGCAGGCTTGTGAAATATCTCCAGAAATGGAGGCGCTGTTTGAGGATGCTGTAGAAGTAATAGATAGGCTAGAAAAATTAACAGACTCCGCTGAAGCAGAAAAGGTAGATAGGATAAACGATGAGGTTGCTCGTTTTGCTGGCCGACGCGGAATGGATGTGGGTGAAGCTTTTAGTTTGCTGGAAAAAATGAGGGGGGGAACCACAGAGCCAAAAGAGGAAAAAGATCCCCAAACAATAACTAGGGAATCAAAAAAAGTTAGGTCTTTAGTTGATAAGCTTCGTTCGGATTCAATCGAAAGTGTCGATGATATGCGCGAGATAGTTAAAGTCTTTGATAAAAATATTGATATTTCGGCTGTAGAAAATATTATTGCAGAAAATGAGGGTGATATTAATCTAATTAAAAGACAACTCACTGAATTACAACAGACTCTCATTGAAACAGTTGACCAATTAGAAGGACAGCTAGTGACTGAGGAAGAAAGTGATTTATTTGACGATTTTGATGAACTAGGGAAGAGAAGAGAAAAGCAATCGTCGACTACTTCCAAAAAAGAGGAAGAGATTGTCTCCACTCCCGAATTAAGAAAAAAAGAAAGGCAAGTAGAGTTTATTACTAAATTCGTGAATGCTTTCCGTTGCCTCCAAGCAGAAAGTATCAATGACTTTTCCTCTTTTCGCGACAGACTACACTGGCTTTCCATTGATGTTCCAACCACCACTGGCCAACCGGAGTCCAAATCCCTTTATGACTTCATCTGTCACTATGGTGATCGCAACAAAGGAACGGATGAGCGTCTTCACTCTCTCTTTGAATTATTTAATAAAAAGCAAAGTGAATTTAACCCCTACACTTTTGCCCGCCACGTCCTACTGCATGAGGGTGGGGGGTCGTATACTAGATTTGTTAACGAAGATCCACCAAAAATCAACTGGGCGCTCGCTGCTTGAATCAGAAAACTAAAAACCACCCCAATAAGGGTGGTTTTGTTTTTTTAACCTCACTACATTTAAAACATTTTCCTGTTTATTCTGTGTCTTTATTCATCACACCAGCTCGAGCCAATTCGCTCTCTTGACTCTTGCCTTTATTTTTCACTTCTTCTTCCACCACAGCATCTTTGACCACAATGGCGTCTTTGCCGATAGAAACTATTTTATTGGCCGTGATTATTAACTCTCCCTTAAACAAATCCCTAAATAACCCTGTGGAAACAAATAATTTAGATAATTTATAGGAAGTCTCATCTACAACAAAATCCTTCACCTCTCCTAATTCTTCTCCTGAATATGAAACTACTTCGTTACCAATGATCTTTACTTTACGATCTACTACCTTAACAATATCTTCATTGTCTTTAAGTGGCACTAATATTTTCTCGCTCTGCACCATCACTGTATCATCGCCAAAACTACTGACATCATCAATTAACACTATCTTCTTTCGTGCCATAACGCCTACTAGTTGGATAAGTAAGGCTAAACACCTTCCATTATCATTGTCTATCACTAGATCAATTATTTTACCTAGGCCCTTGCCAGAATCAATTGTCACTACTGTTTGTTTTGTAACTGTAGAGTATTTCATGGGGATTATTATTTTAAATTTATCTTAACAAATTAAATAAGTTTGACAAAGAGGGGATAGTTTGCAAAAATTAGACTTCGAACATTCGCTCTTAAAAACAAGGAGATAGTGATGCAGCCCACCAAGGTGAGAAAAGTGTGGTCTGCGTGGCAGCGGACCACAGAAGCGCTCAAGGGGCTTTCTGTAGCTTTACTAGAACTGGTGAGGCCAGAGACACCCATTAAAAATTCATACTCGGAGTGGTGGCCACAAAATGAGGATGAGCTAAGAAAACTCATCTTAGCGATAATCAAGCTAATAAAAGCTAAAGATACCACACCATATGGAATGGTGCACAGGATCCCAGACGACATTTATTGGCTACCACTAGAGATGAGGGATTTGGGCGTTAGGATGTTGCGGGAGTACTTGTATGAAATCCTAATTCCACTTGCCAATAAGGAGTATTGGGTAGCTCATCCGCAACCAAACCATCCTCTTAACCTAGAATCCCAACCTGGAAAAAGGGTTTCAGTTAATATCGTTACCCATAAAGACTGTGGTGATATATATCATGGGGTATATATGTGGGAGTACGCACTAAAAGAGGATTTAGTCGCGTGGGAGGATTGGCTAAACAAAGGTTCTTGAGAAAAGGGCCTTATTTTTTTACGATTGGCATTACGATGTAGATGTAATTATCCTTGTCACTACTAATTGGTTGGAGAGCACCCACTCTTTCATCGGCGGTAATCATAAATTTTACCTTTTCTGTTTCAATATTAAGAAGGCTGTCTAAAAGATATTGAGGATTAAAAGAAATTTCTCGGTCGTCACCTTTGACTTCGCTAGCTGTTTGGGAAACATTTTTACCAACCTCGCCTGTTTCAGCGATAATTTCAATTTTGCTTTTTTTGTTGTTTATTTTAATTACCACTTCGGCTGAATCCTTCTGTGAGAAAAAACTAGAAGTACGTAAAGTAGAAATAAACCCACCAACATCAACTACCGCCTCAGTAGCAAATTCCTTAGGGATAATATTTTGATAATCAGGATATTGCCCTTCCACGAGCCGAGAAATAAGCTCAACGTCATCGAAAGAAAACTTTATTTGATTATCAGATGAAGATAAAGAGACAGCCTCAATTTCTTCACCCACTATTCTATTTAATTCTTGCATGGCGGTGGCGGGTACAATTAACTCTACTTCGCCTTTATTTTTTATATTAGATTTAATGGTTTTTTCTGCTAGGCGATAACTGTCGGTGGCAGCTATTATTAATTGTGTACCAGATGATTTTAAATATATACCAGAGATCTCCGGTCGAGATTCTTCTAGGGCAGCGGCAAAAATTGTTTGGTTGAGAGCTTGTTTTAATTCGCTTCCACTTACCTGACAAAAGGGTTGGGTTTCAATTTTGGGAATCAAGGGGAACTCTGAAGAATTAATACCCTTTATTTTTGCCTTCGAATTAGTAGAAGAGATGTTGAGAGTGTTATCGATTACCTCTATGTTAATATTTCCTGAGGGTAAATTATTTACATAATTAGAAATTAACTGGGCGGGAATAGTTATCTCTCCTTCTTTTTCTATTTTTGCTCCCACTAAACAAGTACTTCCTATCTCTAAATTAGTGGCGGATAATTTTAATCTTTTATTCTCAGTCGATAAAAGAATATTAGCTAATACTGGTAGGGTGGAATCTTTTCCAACGCTTCTACTAACAACTGACAAACCTCTAATTAAATTTTCTTGAGTACATGATATCTTCATACTATTATTCTTATATATAATATATTTATTTAGTAGTAGTGTTAGTAGAGAACACCTTTTTCTGTGGGTAAGTAACTTCTTCTTTAATTTAAGCTAAAAAGTGGTTGCGAGTCCAGGGTGTATATTGGGGACTTCTTAGTGTAATAGTTATCTATAACTTGTTATATATTGTGGGGATAAATTTCAGCACCCAAAGTTCTCCACAACACTTCCCCCAACAACACACAGTATTAAGTACTTTATACACAACCTATAGACAGAATTTATTCTGGCAAAGACAGTTTTTGTTTAATAATTTCCACTTCTTGTCTAAAGTCATCATTTTTCTCAGCTTCCTTTCTAACTTTTTCGTAAGCATGAATAGCAGTGGTGTGATCGCGTCCACCCAACGCTCTACCTATTGAGGGATAACTTGTTTTACTTTCTTGACGCATTAAATACATAGCGATCTGTCGTGGCCAAGCAATTTCCTTTTTTCTGTTTTTATCAATAATGCTTTTAGTGGGGATGTCGTAGAAGTCAGCGACAATATTAATAATCCTTTTGGGAGTAATTATTTTCTTATTGGGGTTGGTAATAATATTGGCTAGAACAGATTTGGCAATTTTTTCTGTCGGATTAACATTGTGAATCTGACAATGGGCTATCATAGTGCTTAAGGCACCTTCTAGCTCGCGAATGTTGTTTTGGACGTTGACTGAAATAAAGTTGAGAACTTCATTAGGAAGGTTAACATTTTTTTCTTGGCACTTACCCTCTAAAATAGCTTTACGTGTTTCTACATCGGGGGTGCTAATGTCAGCTATCATGCCACCCTCAAAGCGAGACTTCAATCTGTTTTCCAAAGAAGCAATTGCTTTGGGTGGTCGGTCGGAAGTTAACACTACTTGTTTATTATTCTGGTATAAAGTATTAAAGGTGTGAAAAAATTCTTCCTGAGTTTTTTCTTTACCAGATAAAAACTGAACGTCGTCAATTAGTAATACATCACAACTACGATATTTACTTTTAAAAGTAGCTGATTCAGCCTTGCCTTTTTGGATAAAATCAATAAAATCCTCCATAAATTCCTCACAAGTGACATACATCACGTTTTTGTTTCCCTCAGCGGTGATTTGATTACCGATGGCTTGGATAAGGTGAGTTTTCCCTAATCCGACCCCACCATAAACAAATAAGGGGTTGTAAGCTTGACCTGGCTTTTTGGCCGAGGCAATAGCAGCCGCGTGCGCTAGTTCGTTATTAGCACCCACTACAAAACTTTCAAAAGTATATCTAGAGTTTAATTTGTTTTGATTTGGAAGGTGGTTGCTATTCTTGGGAATATTAAGAGTTACCACTGGTTGACCCTTGACGGTGGGAGCTGATTTTTCCGTAATATCCTGAATTAAATTTCCCCTACTGATTTGGTTACCCTTAAGGATGTACTCAATTTTGGTGATTCGTTCACTAGTCACATTTTGGAGAGCACGGGAGATATTTTTATGATACTTGTTTTGCAACCATTCCCTAGTAAAAGCATTAGGCACCCCAATAACAAATTCTCCTTCTTGTTTGGAAATAATCGCAGTACTTTTAAACCAAGTAGTGAAATTAGCTCTACTTATAGCAAGTTCAAGTTCACCTAACACAGCTTGCCAAATCTGTTCATTTGTCATTTTTGGTCTTTATTAAGTGTTTTATAGGGGTGTACACAATTAAAAGAAAGTATAGCACAAAGAATCATAAAGGGTAGTTAAATTTAAGTGCCGTTATGTTTATAATCTGTGTAATTACTGTGGATAGTTGGGGACAGTCCTACTTAAGAATAAATAATTTTAACTAAGTGGGTTTAATTGTCAATGTAATACTGTTTTAAAAAAACAACCCCGCCAGAATGGCAAGGTTGTTTAAGTGGTTACAATATTTCGAAAATAACAAGATTAAAGTTGCAACTACCTGTGTCCGAGGTCACCCCCTGAAAAACAGAGGTTTTTTGGTTACAAACTTAATCTTTTAGGACACGTTAAATAACAACGAAGTACAAATAACCACTACCCTATTTTTGAGGGCATAGTAATTATAACAGATTATTATATTTGTCCCAAGTGGCAACCAGAATGGCCGGGGAAAGGGAGATTGACAATATTTGGCAGAGAAACTAATATTATAACTAATTACACATTGTCTAAATATTATGTCTTATTACATTTCAGAACCGATAAAAAAATTACTTGGCTCTTTTTTTGTCGATCAAGAAGTTGATGGGGACGATGAAGATGATGGCAAAGTACACGTCGATCATTTTGCTAGTCGCATGGCGCATGTATATGAAAGTATGCGCAACATGGTTGATTATAAAGAAGAGCACTTATTAAGACGCAGTGCTATCGAGCGGATGTTGAAAAGAAGAATTCTTCTCGATCAGAACCAGGACAAAATCGCAGAAAATTTAATCCGTGAACTTATTCGAGCTCGCTATGTACCCAATGATAAGTTACCGGAAAGCAAGATCTCTGGCGTCCAGAAGATTATTGATAAATATCTATTACTAATAGAAGAACAAAGTTTTACCAAGCGTCGAGAACGAGGAAAGTTTGTTGAGTGGATAACTGGCGTGGCTGCCTGCGAAATAGAAGACGAGTTGGTATCACTGAAGCCAGTTGAGGCGATTGTGGAAGCGATGTTTAGGATTTTGGATGCTCGTTTGGTGTTGAAAAGCACCCGCCTAGATGAACCAACCAAGAAAATATTGTTATACGTAGCAGCCCATCGCGCCTTGTTAAAGTCCGATTTGCCTACAATAAGGTATTATTTGTTTAAATTAGCTTATAGTGAGTGGTTCTCCGGACAAGCGGGGGATATTAAAAATATTTCTCGTAGTATTTTATCTATTAGGGATGAAATCGAAGGTTATCTTAATCATCCACTCTCTTTGCGTCTCCGGCGTTTAATGAAAAGATATGCTCCCCTGTTTTTGATCTTGCGGGATGTGATTGATGAGGATCCAGAAGCAGCCCAGACACTTTTGCAAGATCCAGCCGCTTTACAATCGGCTATTGAGAATAAATGCGCGACTAAGTACAAAGAAGGAAAATCTAATCTGCGTCGAGCAGCCGTACGTAGCATCGTTTACATTTTTATTACTAAGATGTTACTAGCGTTACTTCTGGAAATTCCGGCCGATCGGTATTTAGCCGACGTGATTGAATGGACACCAATTATTATTAACACTTCATTTCCTCCTTTCGTGATGTTCTTAGTAGCTGTCTTTATTAAGTTGCCGGGCAAGAGAAATACCGACAAGATAATCAAAGGAATATATAGTATGGTTTATGAAGACAAACACAATACGGTTATTTATAACATTCGCTCGCCCCACAAAAAGAGTTTGTTTTTGAACATCGCTTTTAAAATCTTCTACTTAATATCGTTCACAATTTCCTTTGGTTTAATTGGGCTAGTCTTATATTATCTAGAATTCAATTTTGTTAGCGCTATTATCTTTTTCTTGTTTTTGACATTAGTCAGCTTCTTCGGTTTTCGGGTGCGGGAAGGAGCGCGAGAGTATGTGGTTCCAGCCAAGAAAACAGGTGTTTTCAAATCACTTTTTGATCTCTACACCCTACCCATCTTGCGTGCTGGGCGTTGGATTTCACAAGAGTTTACTAAGATAAATGTCTTTGTTTTCATTTTCGATTTTATTATTGAGGCGCCGTTCAAAATATTAGTGGAATTAATAGAGCAGTGGTTTTCATTTGTGCGAGAGAAGAAAGAGGAGATAATTTAGTCGCGAATCGACACGGGTTTTTCTGGCGCGTCTAGGTGACGGCCTTTTTTTTATATGTTACAATTGTGACAAAAGAAACTAATTAAAATAAAAACCTATGACATTAGGAAAGAGCTTTTTTGTGAAACAACTGATATTTCTGGTTGTTTTTTTATTGTTGCCGGTAGTTAGTTGGGCATCTTATGGGGATACTATCTCTTATTTAGGTAAAGTTTATGACGGCGATGGCGATAGTGCCCGCAGTGCCTATCTAGATTTTGCTGAGGACGTAGCTTTTTCTTCTACTGGCAAGATGGTTATTGCTGATACGTACAATAATGTTATCCGCGGCATAGACACTTCAAATAAAGCTTATACGGTAGCTGGTACTGGCTCCTATGGCGATAAAATTGGGGCGACGGGATCGGCGGAATTTGCTCTTCCTAGGGGGATAGCGGTTGCCAGCAACGGAACAGTTTATGTAGCTGATACTGCCAATAATAAAATTAAGAAAATATCTAGCGGGAATGTTACTACTCTGGTAGATGATGGATTGTCGCAACCAGAGGGGGTGGCTGTTCGTGGCTCCACTCTTTACATTGCAGATACTGGCAACAACGCCATCAAAAAAGTTTCTACTAGCGGTGGTTCTGTTACGACAGTAGCTAGCTCAATCAGTTCGCCGAAAAAGTTAACCTCAACCTCTTCCGGTCAACATCTCTATGTGGCGGCTGGCGGTAGTTATAAGGTGATAAAAGTTACTGTTAGTAGTGGGGCAAAAAGTGTAATAGCGGGTTCGGGTACAGCTGGCTATGTTGATGCGGTGGGGACTAGCGCTAGGTTTCGAAATGTGGTTGGGGTATCCCTTGATGAAACTCGAAACTCCCTCTATGTAACTGATGGCAATGGTTATGCTGATTACGTACGCGAGATTGATTTATCCGATAATACTGTTACAACTCTGGCTACCGATGAGGTGATGTCTACCATTAACTATCCCAAGGGTATTACTTCTAGAGGTGATTATGTTTACATAGCGAACTCCGGGATTGGCACAATTCAGAGATGTAACAAAGATACGGGGAGTATCGACGCGGAAGCCGACTGGATGGTAGGAAAAAAGCGTTTTGGCCATGAATTTGGTTCGTCTAGTAATTCTCTCCTTGGGCGGCCAAATGATATGGTCTTTTCTCCCAATGGTCAATCAATGTATGTAGCAGAAAATAATTTTCTGCGCAAAGTGAATATGAGTAATAGTTATACTTCTTTCGTGGCGGGGAGCATAGTGGATGCTTATCGGGAGGATACAGGTGATCAGGCTCGGTTTAGTTCTATTGCTAGTCTGACAATCAATAGCACTGGCACCACTTTGTATTTGACCGATCGCTGGAATAATCGTATCCGTAGCGTTAATTTAAGTAATAATACTTCTGCCCTCGTTTCTGGCGGTGGAGAAACTGACTGCAGCGGTTCTTGCAATGGTTACGTCGAAGGCAGTAAAAATTCGGCGCGTTTTAATAACCCAGCTGGCATAGCAATTTCAGCTGATAATGCTTATCTTTTTGTGGCTGATACATCTAATAATCGCATCCGGAAAGTGCGAATTTCTGATGGTCAGACTTGGTTGCTAGCTGGCTCAGGAGTGGCTGGTCACGCTGACGGCAAAGGCTCAGTTGCTAAATTTGACAGTCCTTTTGGGATTACGATCGATTCAGCTGGTGAGTATCTTTATGTGGCGGATCGGGAAAATCATCGCCTCCGTCGAATAAAAATCTCTACGGGCGATGTAACTACGGTGGCGGGTAGTGGCAGCAATGGCTACCGCGACGCGATTGGGACAACGGCCGTGCTTTCTTATCCTGAATACGTGAAGGTGGGAGCAGATGGCAATCTCTATTTTACTGAAGTTGGCAGTCAATTGGTGAAATTCATGGATATAAGCACTCGGAGCGTTCGGACTATTGCTGGCAATCTCAATCGAGGCTTCAAAAATGGCGATAGCACCTCCAGTCGCTTTAATAATCCCAAAGGTTTATTGCCTGACACGGCCAACAGTAAGCTTTACGTAGCTGATAACTGGAATGATACTATTCGGCGGATTTCTATCCCGGATGAACCGCCTTATAGTGAACCCGCTCCTCAACCAACCAGTGTTTCTCCACTCGATCGGTATAAAAAGGCCACTAGCTCTTCTCAGATACTAAGTCTAAATATTGGTGGTTCTAATTTTACGCATGGGGCTAGTGCAATGTTTGGTTCTTATGGCGCAGTAAAAACTTATGTCAACGCTAGCAATGAATTAACAGTGGAAATACCTTTTGGTCAAATGCCACCAGCTTATTATAATGTCAAGGTGACTAGTATGGATGGTCAATCTGGCACCTGTGAAAAATGTTTTATTGTTTTGAATCCAGATGGTTCTCTGCCACCAGAGGCTCAAGTTGAAGAAAGTCAGGTAGATTTTGACGCCTACGATGTTAGACAACGAGGAGGATATCATATTTATTCTGGCAATGTGTTTGGTGGAGCCTTAAGTCCCGACGAGATCGTTACTGGTACCGAAGAAGGATTTGGTCCGCAGGTGAGTATTTTTGATGGCAACGGTAATGTTATCGGTCGCTTCTTTGCCTATGCTGAACATCTGCGCTCCGGAGTACGAATAGCTACTTGTGACTTGGATAACGATGGAACTGAGGAAATTGTGACTGCTCCTGGTAAGGGTGGGCGTCCTCACATTAGAATCTTCAATGCTCAAGGCGAGCCAACAGTTCATCCTGGTTTTTTCGCCCTGGATGGTAAATTCAAAGGAGGAGCTAATATTGCTTGTGGTGATGTTAACGCTGATGGTCGAGCGGAGATTATTGTGGCAGCGGCTCAGGGTGGTGGTCCTCATGTAACAGTGCATAATTACAAAAGCGAAGTAATCGCTTCTTTTATGGCTTATGACACCAGCTTTCGGGGTGGGATTCGCTTAGCGACGGCTGATTTCAACGATGATGGTCGTTATGAGATTGTCACTGGTCCAGAGAGTGGCGCGCCGCACGTACAAATGTTTAACGCTACCGAAAACGAGGTCAGACGTCTTAATCCTGGTTTCTACGCTTTCCATCCTACTTTTGGCGGCGGCCTGTCGTTAACTGGCGGTGATGTTGATGGTGATGGTGACGAAGAAATCATCGTTTCTCAGCGTACTCAGGGTCAAGCTTGGGTTAAGGTCTATAGCGGACAAGATCAAGCGATTATGAAAACTTTCCTAGCCTATGCACCTAGCTTCGAAGGAGGAGCAGTGGTGACAGCGGGAGATACTGATGGTGACGGCAAGGATGAGGTGATGACGATGCCTGGTTCGGGTGGTAGTCCGCAAGTGAGGGTGTTTGATGTTGAGTAATTAGTAATAAAAGTAATCATTAGCTCATGAAATTTATCTCTCTCCTAGTCGCTTCATTATTTTTAATCTCGGGCGTATTAGTAGCCGGCTCCGTCCAAGCAGCCGGCGAAACCATCACTCTCCTTTGCTTGGGCGACAGTGTCACGCACGGCTATCCCTATGTTGGTACTAACAAAACCTACCCGGCGAAGTTGGAACCTATTTTACAAGCTACTACCGATTACTATACTTACAATGTTTCTAATCATGGCGTAAGTGGTTATCGAGCCGACCAAGTTCTTAGCAGTCTCCAAACAGAGGACTGGATAGATGAAGATCCAGCTTATGTTTTATTGATGGTTGGGGGGAATGATTTAGCGCAAGAAATAGATCCCCTTGATCCAACTACCATTGTTCCCGTTCTTGATCAAACAGTCTCGGAAGTACAATCTATTATTGATTTGGTTAAGGCTCACACCAACGCTGACGGTACTACTCCCCAGGTTATTTTATCTGCTTTTATTCCTAATAATTTGTCGGGAGTGGGCGGTTCATTAGTGGTGGCAGCCTACAATAATAGACTACGGGATAATATTACCGATGATGATGTCTGGTTCACCACTAATTGGGATGATTTATATGATGCTGATACCGGCCAAGCTGACACTTCTCTGATGGCTGACACTTCTCATCCCAACGAAGAAGGCTACGCCATTGTGGCTGATAATTGGTATGAGGCGCTGAGTTCCCTTTTACCTAGCGATCCGGAAGATCCTGACGATCCAGATGATCCGGAAGATCCCGATGATGGCGACGATGATAGCGATTCTGAATCGGATGGCACAACTTCAAGCACAGTTAACCTTGATCCCAAAATCCTCACCACTTCTGGTCCCGGTGAAGCTACTCGTCTGCAAGCTTACGATCGTCATGGTGAGGCAGTCGGCGATGAAATCACCGATCTATTTCCCTCTAGTTATATTGGGGGAGCCGGCATTGTTCCGATTGACCAAAGTAATAATGGCGTCAAAGATCAGTTTCTAATTTTTGCTACTTCCAATGGTGGACCGCAGGCGCGAGTTCTCGGTTTGCGGGCAGATGGCTCGACCGTGCTTAAAGGCCAAATGTTTGTTTTTGATTCTACTATCCGCGATGGCCTGGCGATGACCACGGGTGATTTTGACAATGATGGTTATGAAGATGACGCAGCTGCTTGCCTGACGGGTGACCGGGCGCCTACCGTCCGTGTTTACAAAGATGCTACCGGGATTGATGATTGGGAGAAAACAGCCGAGTTTACCGCTCCCTTTGGCAATGTAGGCTGTAATCTAGGGACCTTTCAATACGATGGTGATAGTGAAGAATTACTAATCACTCCTAATCATGGTCCGGCTGAACCCAAGGTTTATATTTATGGCTCCGATGGAAACATAAAAAATTCTTTTTCCACTTATGAATCTAGCATAAACCAAGGCCTAACTGCTTCAGGCGTTGAGGATCGGATTTACACTACTCCCAACAATGGCTCCTCGCATGTCCTGGCTTTTGACAAGCATGGCAACCAGCAGAACTTCTGGTGGGTGTACGAGAACCACGTTCGAGGTGATTTTAAAAATGTTCCCGGCGATATTGATCGAGATGGCAAAGATGAAATACTAATTTCTCCGATTGGCGCCAATGGTCCGCACGTCTTAGCTTTTGAGGCGACTGGCCAGCAACGAGTCTGGCCTAATTTCTTCGCTTTTGGTGACGAGACATTGCGCAATGGAGTTGGGATCGCTGTGATAGAAAACTTTCACGGAGTAAACTGATAGCGGCCTGCCCGCCACGCTAGCCGAGTCCGCGAGGTGTTGCGGGCGGGTTATAGATAACTGGCATGGGGTGAATTAGGTTGTTTTTCATATTGTATTTGTACTTATTCTTCACTATGCTAAAATAACAACTGTTTAAATAAATTAACTAAAAAAAGGAACCCAAACAATGAAAACACAAAGCAAAATCCTAGGCACAATCACTCTCTCCCTAGCTCTAGTCCTCTCTCTGGGTGTCGTCACCGTCTCTGCCTCCCCCGCTGATACTCTGCAACCAGCTAGTACTATTACCTACAATGAAGAGGTGATAGTAAACAATAC
>JABMPQ010000065.1 GCA_013202585.1 Parcubacteria group bacterium
AAGAGAATATCTTATGGCTTCAGGAACAAAACTAACTATATTGCTAAGATGACCCTAGCTTTTATGCCCATGGGTATCTTACTAGATGCTATGAATCGTCACCCGATTTGATGAAGAGCCAGTTAAAGCGGTAAATGAAAACGCCATAAAGAGTGTAAAAGATAGCTCGATGATCTTTTATATGTTAAAATTTCTTTTAGGAACTTGCCGCCCGATAGTTAGCCAATAATTTTATGTCCGTTACCGAAATAATTATAATCGCTGCCGTAGCCATGGTTGTTGCTGCGGCCTGGACTCAACGCGACCGTCTCAAACAAATATCGCGTGGTTTTGGTTCGTCTACTAGTATTTTGGATTCTTATTCCCGCGACCTAACCGCCCAAGCTAAAGAAGGCAAACTGGATCCAGTGATTAATCGTCAGTCAGAAATTGCCCGAGTGATCCAAATCCTTTCCCGACGCACTAAAAATAATCCTATTCTGCTCGGAGAAGCGGGTGTCGGTAAGACGGCTATTGCCGAAGGATTAGCCCAAAAGATCGCCAGCGGGGAAATACCCAGTAGTTTAAAAGATAAACGAGTGCTGGCTATTAATGTCAGTGGTATGATTGCCGGCACGAAATATCGAGGGGAATTCGAGAGCCGTTTGAAAAAAATAATGGAGGAAATTCACCAGGCGCGACGGCAGATCATTCTATTTATTGATGAGGTACATATTTTAATGGAAGCTAAAGGAGCAGAAGGAGCAATGGACCCGTCCGACATTCTTAAACCAGCTTTGGCTCGCGGCGATCTGCAAGCCATCGGCGCTACTACCCTACAAGACTACGAAAAGTATATTAAACCTGACGAAAGTTTGGAAAGACGATTTCAGCCAGTTGTCGTTAAACCCCCCACTGTCAAGATGACGATTGAAATTCTAGAAGGGATCGCTCCGGTATACGAAAAACACCACCGCGTTAAATATACACCAGAGGCCTTAAAAGCCGCCGCTGTGCTTTCTGATAAATATATCAAAAATAGATATTTACCTGATAAGGCAATCGATCTAATCGATGAGTCCGGGGCGAAGATTAGACTAAAGGCCATTAACATCCCTAATCGGATTAAAAAACTACAAGAAGGCATTGCTCGACTAAGCGAGGTTCGCCAGAAAGCGACCAGTCAACGCAAACGATCAGTCATTGATAAAAAAATAGCCACCAAGCAAAAAAAGATTGCCATTTCTAATATCAATCAAGAAAAAGATCGGAGTGGATCAAAATTACCAACCGTTGACGCTGAAGATATTAGAGGAATCTTAGCCGACTGGATCGGTAAGCCGAAAAGTAAAATTAGTAAAACACTTTCAGTTAAATAATTGTTGCCGGTCAGTCGCAAACCAGCCCCAGTGAGCTGGTTTTTTGATTTGTCGCCAAATGCTTTTGTGATGACGGGCTTTAAAAACCGCCGCTCGCCATAAAGGGCTTCGCCCTTTGTTTGCTCGTTCGTTCGCCCCGCAAGCTTGCGGGGGCCACTTACTTCACAAATAAAAAAATCCCCGTCGCGTGAAGCTAGGGGGATTGGGTACGAGAAACGAAAGGGCTAGAAGGTTGGCGAGTACTGCTGGGGCTGGGGTAGCGGCTGTTGGAGTGGTGGCCCCGGCAGCAGCTGTGGCTGACCACCGCAAAGAAAAACCTGGTTGGAAACGCAACGGAAGCCACTCTCCCGATGAGCGAGAACCAGCCAAATCTCCACTCTTTCGATCGGCCATTCGCCGGGAGCCAGGGGAACTGAGCTGGTCAGCTTAATTTCCCCTGTGTCCAGTGTGGCCTGCAGGCTCTCAGTGAGATCGACAGGCGTTCCCAGCTGAGAGCGAGGGAAGGAGTGTTGCCGTTGGTCGCCATCGATGGAGTAATATAGGATCATCTCCCTATACTCCACCTCGAGACCTGGCCCAAGCACTGACAACGGCAGTGGTGCCTGCCATTCCAGATGCGTGGCTGTGGCTTCAACCTTTCTGGGCTCTTCCCATTGGTTGAATCCCGCCTCTACCCAGGGAAACAGTGTGAACAGCCGCTCGTAGGGCACACCCCAACTACCTCGATAGGAAACCTTGGCTCTCAGATGAGCAGGAACATCCTTGACCCAGTTAGAGGAGGGACCGGTGAGAAGCAAGGGAAGTGAGACGGTCTGCCCAGGACTGATGTCAATCGGATCGACCGGCTGCCTCAACTCCATCCCCCATCCTCGCACACCGATCTCTTCCAACCGAATCCAGAAGGAATGAGGATTTTTCACGCAGACCAACACCTGGCCGCCCAGTGAATTGGCAACCATCTTTGGATAAGCCGGATCGATTCCAAAGACCTGAAACGGCTCCTCCTTGACCTGCGCCTCCCGCCACCACTTGAGGTCGAGATGAAGTTTGATCTCGGAGTTGTCCGCCTCGTCATCAGTGACACAGCGGAGAGTGGCCGTCAGCTCCTTGATGCTTGGATCGGCTAGAAACGTATCCAGTCCATGAGGCTGGATTAGGATGGCAAATGACCCATTCGCGGGCAGCAAAAATTTGCTTCCACAACTCAGCCTCAACCAATCCCAGCCATTTCCGCACCACATTTCGATCTCCACCTTGAGCGGCGAATTGCCACCGCGGAGATAGATAGTTTTACCATCCTGCCCCGGCTGGAACTTCAGTTCCTTGCGGGTCTTTCCCCACTGGCTATACCAGCGAGGACACTGGTCATCAGACGTCGATGCTGCCTTCCTAGGCCAATACCAGATGGCAACAAGGGTTTCGACCGCAAAAAACGCAGCCGCATACGCAATAAAATACCAGTGCATCTCCGTACCTCCTTATCAATCAAAAAACCGTTGAAAATCTTTCGTTGTTCAATTTGCCTACCATAAACTACCTAAAAACAGCTATTACGCTTAATAATCGCTAATTTCAGGCAATTTCCCTATTATAAGGGAACCCTCATTTATAGCACATCCTAACTATTTTGTAAACCCTAAATTTGTCGGATCACGATATAGTAGAGTGTCAGAACCTATCAATCACTCCCCACATTATCCTCTTGCTCCCTCCAACATCTCATGCTACACTCGCAACAGAT
Organism: Parcubacteria group bacterium; assembly: GCA_013202585.1. Taxonomy (GTDB): domain Bacteria; phylum Patescibacteriota; class JABMPQ01; order JABMPQ01; family JABMPQ01; genus JABMPQ01. Next base: position 3,100 of record JABMPQ010000065.1, read on the forward strand.
TGATAAACAAGTAAGTAATTTTTCCTTACCGTTGTCTCAGATTACTACGCTAAGTTCAGACAAAAACACTCAGCTATCTAACACTTTATGAAATTACAATCTCTCAACTCATCGCCCTCATATCTCCTCCATAGGTAATATACCGTTGTAATTTCGTGCTCACCAAGCCAGATCAGTAATCTGCTATCTGACATCCGTTTACCCAGACAACGCTAGGAAAGGAAAGTTTTAAAAAAATGACTATTATTGTCGCTGCCATTATTGCCGCCGCTTCTTTGGTTGGCGGAGGGGCAGCCGGCTATGCCGTTCGCAAAAGCATGGTCAATCGTAAAAAGGGAAATGCTGAGGCTAGAGTAGAAAAAATTCTCAGCGATGCCAAAAACAAGGGCAAAGAAATTTTGCTGGCCGCTAAAGATGAAGCTCTTAAGGTTGTCGATACCGCCAAAAGAGAAGAGAAAGAACGGCGCGACAAGCTCATCGGTTTAGAAGAGAATCTGAGCACTCGGGAGAAAAATTTCGACCAGCGGCTTAACCAGCTCGAGAATAAACAGAAGCAACTTGAAGGTGAAAGAAACAGTATCCAAAAAACCAAGCAGGAATTAGGTGAGATCAGAAAAAAACAAATCGCTACTCTAGAAAAAGTAGCTAAACTCACCCAAGACAAAGCCAAAGATGTGTTACTAGAAATGGTGGAAAAGGATATGAAAGATGATATTTTGGCGCGGATGAACAAACTGAAAAAGATAGGACAAGAGGAAGCGGACAAAAAGGCGCAAGAAATCATTGCCATCACTATTGACCGCATGGCTGCTAGTCAAGCGGCTGAATCTACTACTACGACTATCAGTTTGCCTTCGGACGAAATGAAAGGTCGCATCATCGGTCGCGAAGGTCGTAACATTAAACGAATCGAGGAAATGACCGGAGCCGAGATTATTGTTGATGACACCCCTCAGGCTATCGTTATTTCCGGCTTTAGCCCTGTTCGCCGCCAGATTGCTAAACGAGCTTTGGAATCACTGATCGCTGATGGTCGTATCCATCCCACTAAAATTGAAGAAGCTATTAACAAGGCCAAGCAAGAATTAGGTAAAGAGATCAAAGAAGCTGGTGAAGAAACTGTTTTCGATCTCGGTATCGCTGACCTTGAACCTAAGCTTGTTCAGCTGATTGGCCGACTCAAATTCCGCACCAGTTTCGGACAAAATGTGTTATTGCACTCGATCGAAGTAGCCAATTTTGCTGCTCTGATCGCCGAAGAGCTAGGAGCCAATGTTTCTCTGGCCAAAAAAGCTGGTCTACTCCACGATATCGGTAAAGCAGTCGACCACGACGTTGAAGGTACTCATATTGAAATTGGTAAGACTATCATGAAGAAGTTTGGCGTCTCGGAAGATGTTATTCACGCCATGGAATGTCACCACGGTGACTTCGAACCACAAAGCGTGGAAGCCTTCATCGTTAAAGCGGCTGATGGTATTTCAGGGGCTCGTCCGGGAGCTCGTAAAGACACCTTCGAAAAATACATCAAACGTCTAGAAGACTTAGAAAACATCGCTAACAATATGGAAGGGGTAGAAAAGACTTACGCTATCCAGGCCGGGCGCGAGATTAGAGTCTTTGTCACCCCAGAAAAAATAGATGACTTAGAAGCCGTCAAGCTAGCCAAGAAAATCGCTGAGCAAGTTGAGGATGAGCTCAAATATCCCGGCGAGATTAAGGTGAATGTGATCCGAGAAACGCGAGCGATTGAGTATGCGCGGTAGAGGCACACTAATCCATCACTAATGTTGCACTAATCACACTAATAAATTTCGTGTTGTTCGCCTGCCTGCCATCAGCTGCGCTTCAGGCGCTGGCGGGCAGACAGATACGCGGATTAATTAAATTTGTCCCCAAATAATTAAAACAAAATTATGACGAAACTGTCTCAAATTCTGGGAGTGAGTATTCTCTCCCTCGGTCTAGTCTTAGGCCTAGGTGTTCTGGTAGCTTCCGCTGCCACAATGGCTGATCAGCTTCAGCCAGCGGGAGAAACAACCAATATTGAATCTTTGCGTGTCGGCGTTAAGGATCAAGGAGGTGTTACTTTCTTCAACGGCTCAATCGTCAACGAGGGAGGCGCGGTAACTGTGGCTGATGATTTGAGGGTTGATGGGGAGATTTATCGGACAGAGAAAGGAGGAAACAATCCATTGAAGATTTCTGACAGTGTTATTCCTACAGAAACTGCCACTAATGATTTTGGTTCTTCAGATAATAGATGGAAGAATGGATATTTTACTGGTACACTAGTCGTTGGATCTTTAGGTGGCACTGGTATAGTTAGCTCTGCTAATATCTTAGATGGGACGATAACGGGGAGTGATATTAGCTCTAGCGCAGATTTGAGCGTGGGCAGTATTACAGCGACGGGTGATATTCACCAATCACGTACTAGTGATGGTGCCGTTAAGGCTTTGCTATATGTGGACGATGATTGCAATATATTAAGGCAATGGACATTTGATGGCTCTACTGCCACATGCACTGATAATGGTACGGGGCAATACGATATCGATTTCGATTTCGATGTCGCTGATAGGTTCTGGCAAGCAACATCAGCAAGTTCAAGCTATTCTATTATCTCATCATTTTCTATGAGTCCGGGTGATTTTCTCAGGGTTTACGTGAGAGATAATAATTATCAACTCCACGATGGTCGTTTTGTGTTAACAGTATATTAGAAGTTTACATTGATATAGACACAAGGAGGAGGGACCAATGCCAACCAAGGATCCATTATCTCAGCTTGACGCTGGGCAGTTTGAGGCTGCCACCGCGCGCAACCAACACGTTTTGTGTTTGGCTGGCGCCGGTTCGGGCAAAACACGGGTGCTCACTACCCGTGTTTTTTATTTGGTCAATAAGTTGGGTGTGCGGCCAGAAAATATTTTAGCCATTACCTTTACCAAAAACGCAGCCACCGAGATGGTTGAGCGACTGGGTACGCTTGGCATAGATACTAACCAGCTCTGGTGTCGCACTTTTCACAGCGCCTGTTATAAAATCTTGCGGGAGAGTAGCAGTGGGCAGCTTAACATCATCGACGAAGCCACACAGGAACGCGCGCTGAAAAAATGCTTGACCGATCTCAGCCAACAATCAAAGTTCGGCTACCGGTTAGCGCGATTTCTTGAAGAAAATAATTGGCCATTTTATCTTTTTGCTGGAGAAGTAAATAGAGCTATTCACGAGTGTAAAAACTACGCGGTGACGCCAGCGGAGATACACCGCCGCTGTCGCCGAATCGAGGACGAAGACATCAAAGAATTTTACCAGCTATTTAGCGTAATTTTTGCTACTTACCAGAATTACCTAGCTGCAAGGCACGAAATGGACTTCTCTGATTTGATTAGTAAGGTTTTAACGACGCTACAGAGTGACCGTCAAGCACGCGAAAAATACCAAAATAAATTCAAATATATTCTAGTCGACGAGTTCCAGGACGTTAATCATGGGCAAGTGCAACTGCTTGATTTACTCAAGGGGGATCGTAACAACTTCTTCGCCGTCGGTGATGACTGGCAAGCTATATATGGTTGGCGGGGAGGGGATGTGAAATATATTTTGCAATTTAAGAAAAATTATCAGCGAGATTGCCGTCAGATTGTCTTACCTTTCAATTATCGTAGCGATGGCAACATCGTCCAGGCCGCTAGTAAGTGTATCGGCCGCAACCGTCAGCAGTGTCGGAAGAAAATAAAGTCATTTCATCCGGCTGAGGCCAAAATTAAAATTTTTCGGGGGGAAGACAGTGAAGGCTGTCACGCGTTTGTGCTAGAAAAAATCGCGGCGCTGGTCCAAAGTGGCGCGCAACCAAAAGACATCATGATCCTAGGCAGAAACTGGAAGCATGTCGACTTTTTCATCGAGCAGTTGCACGAAAAGGGGGCGGCTGAGCACAAAGACATCAATATCACCACCATCCACGGCGCCAAGGGGCTGGAATGCGACTTTGTTTTTCTGGTTGGTCTACATCAAGGACGAGGTGGTTTCCCCAACATCAAAGAAGATCCCGAAATCAAAAAAATCATCAAGGAAACGACCCGCTCGGAGCGCTTAGCCGAAGAACGCCGCTGCTTCTACGTCGCCATCACTAGGGCAAAAAAGGAATTGTATTTAGTGACGGGGAAGGGAAATGAGTCTGTATTCGTTAAAGAAGTGCCGGGGCGGTTTTGTGAACATTCTCCCTAGACTCTACCCCCCCTAATAAAGTATAATGCATATCAAACGGTCAGGAGGTTAGTTTTTAATTAACCAAAATCTATGACTCAAGTGGCTAGAGACAAAAAAAACATTCTCTGGTTTCGAGAAGTCGGCAATAAAGATGTCGGCCTCGTGGGTGGTAAAAATGCCTCGCTCGGTGAAATGTATAATAATCTGCGTCGCAAAGGTGTTCAAGTGCCAAACGGATTTGCCATCACTGCCCACGCCTACCGCTATTTTATTCAAAGCGCTGGTATCGGAGACAAGATTAAAAAAATTCTCTCTGGTCTCGATACTCACAACCTCAAACAACTAGCAGAAAAAGGTCACCGGGTGCGCGAAACCATCCTCGGTGCTGAGATACCTAAAGATCTAGAAGCAGATATCATTCAAACTTACCGAAAATTAAGTAAAGAAGCCAAGCGAAGCCAGCTAGACGTAGCTGTGCGAAGCTCTGCCACCGCCGAAGACCTCCCCGATGCATCTTTTGCTGGTCAACAAGAATCATTTCTCAATATAAAGGGTGAATATGAAGTAATGCTAGCGACTAAACGCTGTATGGCTTCCCTATTCACTAACCGAGCCATTTCTTATCGAGTAGACAAAGGCTTTAATCATTTTGACATTGCTCTCTCGGTAGTCGTCCAGCGGATGGTGCGCTCTGATGAAGCCATTTCTGGAGTAATGTTTTCAATCGACACTGAGTCGGGCTTTCAAAACGCTGTCCTGATCAACGCTTCCTACGGCCTGGGTGAGATGGTAGTGCAAGGTAAAGTCGATCCTGATGAATTTTACGTTTTCAAACCTACTCTACTTGAGGGAGTCAGTCTGAAGAAAAAGGCGAAAAAAGGTCTCTGGTTTAAATACGCCCCAATCATCGGTAAAACTCTGGGCAGCAAAAAAATCAAGATGATTTATTCTCCGGAAGGCGCCGAAAGCGTTCGGGAAGTCCCCACTCTACCCCGCGAGCAAAAAGTATTTTGCTTGAAGGAGCGAGATGCTCTCCAGCTCGCCTACTGGGCCTGCCTTATCGAAGACTACTACGGCAAACCAATGGATATCGAATGGGCTCTAGATAGTAAAACAAACGAATTTTATATCGTTCAAGCCCGACCAGAGACAGTTCACTCCCAAGACAATAAGAAAATTCTAGAAGAATATAAGCTTTCAAAGAGAGGAAAAATTATTGCCGAAGGCGTCAGTGTCGGCTCTAGAATAGGTGCTGGCAAAGCTAAATTAATCAAAAATGCCTCTGAAATTAGTAAATTTAACAAAGGTGAGGTATTAGTTACTGAAGTTACTGATCCTGACTGGGAACCAATTATGAAGATAGCCTCTGCTATCGTGACTAACTCTGGTGGACGTACTTCCCACGCTGCCATTGTCTCACGTGAATTAGGTATTCCTTGTATAGTAGGCACCCAGAATGCTACTCAGACCATCAAATCTGGCAAAGAAATTACTGCCTCCTGCGCCGAAGGTGAGCGGGGATATGTCTACGAAGGGAAAATACCTTTCAAAATCAACCGCACTGATTTATCAAAGCTCAAGCCAACCAAGGTGAAGCTAATGCAGATTGTGGCTGATCCTTCAATGGTCTTTGACTACGCCCAAATCCCTAACTCCGGTGTCGGTCTAGCTCGTGAGGAAATGATTATCCTTAATCATATTAAAGTTCATCCATTAGCCTTGCTTAATTTTAATGAGGTTAAAGACGCACCTACTCGTGCAAAGATCAAGGAGCTAACCTATGGCTGGAAAAATCGCGAGGAGTTCTTCGTAAAGAAATTAGCTGAGGGTGTTAGTAAGATCGTAGCTGCCTATTGGCCAAATCCAGTTATTGTTCGTATGTCCGACTTCAAAAGTAACGAATATGCTAACTTGATTGGCGGCAAATACTTCGAGCCACATGAAGAAAACCCAATGCTGGGTTGGCGCGGAGCTAGTCGCTACTATTCTGAGAAATACAAAGCAGCCTTTGCCCTCGAATGCGAAGCTCTACGTATCGTCCGCGAAGATATGGGCCTAAAGAATATGCAAGTAATGATTCCCTTCTGCCGTACACCAGAAGAAGGCAAGGAGGTTCTTCAGCTAATCAACAAATTTGGTCTCAAACGCGGCAGTGGTAAGGATCGGCTGAAAATTATTGCCATGTGTGAAATACCATCTAACGTGTTGCTAGCTGACGAATTCCTGAAAATATTCGATGGTTTCTCGATTGGGTCAAATGACTTAACTCAGCTTACTCTTGGTCTAGATCGGGATTCTGGCCTAGTCGCCCACATTTATGACGAACGCAACCCAGCCGTTAAGCAATTACTGGAAATGGCTATTAAAGCAGCCAAGAAAGCCAAGAAATACATCGGTATCTGTGGCCAAGCCCCATCTGACTTCCCCGAGATCGCTGAGTTCTTAGTCGACCAAGGTATCGACAGTATGGCACTTACTCCCGACAGTGTCATGAAGACGATGGTTAATATTTCTAAATACGAGGCGAAGAAAAAGCGGAAGAAAAAATAAGAGACGCGAATCGCAAATAAAAAGAGCCCCTGATAGTCAGCGGGCTCTTTTAAAACACTAGAACAAAGCTCATCAGCCCAAATTAGTGTGTCAAAGAATAAACCAGCTCACCCACATAGTGAGAAGCAACAATGACCAACCCGGCAATTGCTAGATGCTCGATAATAACTCTAGGCGAAGATGAGTGTTGATCTTGCTGAGCAGTATAATAGCTAAAAGCAGCGATCAACAATAAACCCCAGCCGATACTGACTATAATAGCCACCGATAATGGGAAAATTAAGACGGGGACGACAAAGCTCAAAGCCACAATAATTTTTGAAAATAGCGTCGCCAGCGTCGATTCCCAAATCTCTCGACCGCTGTGGGCATTCTCCGCTTCTTCTGAGATATGGATACCTAAGGCATCCGACATCCCATCAGCCAAAGCGATTATTACTACCCCACCAATAACAGCTATCACTGACTGTGTACTCGAACTCAGTCCCACCATTAGACCCAGAGTAGTGATCACTCCAGAGGCTAGACCGAAACCGAGGCCTTTTTTAATTGATGTTTTCATTTATTTCTTATAAATATACTTAACCCACAACTTTTTTAGAAACGGCAACGATAGAGTAGACAACATAAACGCCACTGCCGGTACAATCGCATTAAGCCAAGGATGTTCGATGCCAATTGCCCAAAGATATATCCCAATCGCCAAGTAAGTAAAAGCTATCAGAATGATTTTGCGCAAGTAAGAAAGCTCCCAAGCTTTACCCGCTTCGACTTTTTGGTTTCTTTGTTTTAGTTCCGCGATTTCTTTTTCGATGTCCATTATTTTTTGTTAACAAAATTTAATTTTTCCAACAATTCATGAAACCCTCTGATTAAATCTTGGCGCGCGTAGCATTCTGTCGGCGTCACCCATAAATAATCTTGATGCTCGGTGGGACTATAAGAAATCTCTACTGACTTATCCAACGCCACTCGGTAAGTCGGCAAGATCAAAAATATATCATTATAATCCCAAGTGAACGTCCCCAGAAATTCTAATTTATCAGGAGCAACTTTAAGGCCCACTTCTTCCTCTATTTCCCTAACCACAGCCACTTTATCACTTTCACCTCGATCAACCTTACCTCCCACTAACCCCCAAGTATCTCCCTCTGGTTTCTCCGGATGACGATGTAAGATTAGAAACTTACCATCATATTCAATGAAGCAAACGGCTGTACGAATTATCCTTTTAACACCATTAACCGTCAGATAGACAATTTTCTCAAATTCAGCAAAATTCTGATACAAATGTCCCACCAACCCAAACTTTCGCGCCACCTCCACGTTCTCCTGATCATTATCCCAGAACATTATTTCGTTTTTGGCAGTTCCGTTTTTCTGTAATACTCGATAAACTTTCTCAAAACAACGCCTGTCCGATTTTTCATAGCCAATGTCCGGCGATGAAAATATTCCATCGAACAACTCACCCAACCCCATTTCTTCTCGCAAATACTTTGTACGATACTTCTCATTGTCAGTCACTAAATAACATTTTATCCCTTGCGACCGTAGCTTCTTTATTTTCCCAACCATCCTTTCATCAATGTGATGCTCCGCCTTAAACCAATACTGCAAAAACTCATCGACTGTCCCCGTCCATTTCCATCCAGACAAAAACGGCCGTAACTCTTTTTTAATATCGGCCTTTCCCACTTTGCAGTCGGTAAATACACCGTTGAAAAATGGCAGCATTTCGTCCGGCGAGATACCAAACTCTTTGCCATACTGCACACTAAACATTTCGGAGTCGATTACCATGCCGTCAGCATCGAAAATTATGTCTCTCACGCTCATAGTATCTTACTTATATAGCCAATCTTAACAAAGCTATGGCCAAAAAGACAGTTAAAAGGCTCAAAAAGCCCTAGCCAAGCTCCATTTTCTATGCTATAATAAGATAAATTGAAGTAGATTGCATAGTCAAAAAACTAAAACAAAAAACAATCCCAGATGCCATTAGACATTAAAAAACTCAAAAAAAGCTTGATTGAGAAGGGTTTAGTCAATACCCAGGATTTTGATGTATTTGCAGCCAAAGCAGCCAAAGAAAAAAAGGGCGTTACCGACCTGCTCCTAGCCGAAAACATCGTTAGTGAAGAAGATTTAGCCCAAGAGTTATCTAGTCAAACCAAAATCCCCTTTGCTGATTTATCAAAAACTCTTATCCGCAAAGACATTCTCTTCCAAATCCCCGAACTCATTGCTAAAAAGCATGAAATAATTGCTTTTAACGAAGATGAGGCAGGGCTGAAAGTGGCCATGACTAACCCGGAGGATCTGCAGACGATTGAATTCATCAAGAAAAAAGTAAACAAAAATATTGAGCCCCATGTAACTAGTAAGGCCGCTATTTTTTCTGTGCTAAAGCAATACCGACGCGGTCTGCGGCAAGAATTTAAGGATATTATTGATCAAAGTTTGGCTGCTTCTCGCACTGCCAAACAAGAAGATTTGGCAAAATTAGCAGAGAACATGCCTATCGTCCGGATAGTCAACACGCTGATCGAACACGCTATTTTACAAAATGCCAGTGACATCCACATTGAACCATTAGAAAAGAATGTAATCGTCCGCTATCGAGTTGACGGTATTCTGCACGACGTTATTGTTTTACCCAAAGAAATTATCGCTGGAATTGTTGCCCGTATCAAGGTGCTATCTAATCTGAAAATCGATGAGCATCGTCTGCCCCAAGATGGCCGTTTCAAAACAGAGAAGGATGAACAAAAGATTTCTTTCCGTGTTTCGATCATCCCCGTATTTGACGGAGAAAAAGTGGTAATGCGTCTGCTAGTGGAATCAGGTCGAATTTTGACTTTAGAAGAACTTGGCTTTCAACGCTCCGCTCTTAAAATAGCTAAAAGAAATATTAAAAAACCGAACGGTCTGATTCTGGTCACTGGTCCTACTGGCTCAGGTAAGACCACTACTCTCTACTCGATCATGAACATGCTCAATACTACTGAAGTCAACATTGCTACTATTGAAGACCCGGTTGAATACCGCATGCCCCGCATCAATCAAAGCCAGGTCAAACCTAAGATCGGTTTCACTTTTTCTACCGGTCTTCGCTCTCTGGTTCGACAAGATCCTGATGTCATTATGGTAGGAGAAATCCGCGATGAGGAAACAGCTGATATGGCTATTCACTCGGCTTTGACTGGTCATCTTGTTTTATCTACTCTCCATACCATGAGTGCCGCCGGGGCTGCTCCTCGCTTGATTGATATGAAGGCTAAGCCATTTTTAGTAGCTTCCACTCTTAACATAGTTATCGCTCAACGTTTGGCTCGTCGAATTTGCAAGAACTGCAGCGAAAAATACCAACTAGAGGAAAAAACTGTGGCCATGCTAGAAAAGGAATTCAATATGGGGAAGATAATGGAAGTAGTACTCAAAGAAAAAGTCATCGCTGAAAAAAAACCCTTAGGCGAATTAACTTTCTATCGCGGTAAAGGTTGCGAACATTGTAATATGCAGGGTTATAAAGGACGAACTGGTATTTATGAAGCACTAGCGGTCACTGATAGTATAAAAGAATTGATCGTTGACTGTGTCCCGACCGAAAAAATACAAGCTAAAGCGATGGAGGATGGAATGATATCTATGATTCAAGATGGCTTTATTAAAGCATTATCTGGATTCACGACCATTGATGAAATACTACGAGTTACCAAAGAATAGCTTAGCTAATTTAGAGTATGCCCAAATTCACTTACACAGCTCGTGATCAAAAGGGCCAAATAAAAAGTGGGGTTCTTAACGCTAGTAATAAAAGTGGTCTAGCTAAAATTTTACGTGATCAAGGATTGCTACTTACACAAGCTGAATCAGATTCGGACGGAAAAAAGAAAGTGCAAAAAGTTGATTCGGCAATTTTTGGCGGAGTTCCCATTATTGATAGAATACTGTTTACTCAGAACTTACAAGTAATGATCAAGTCCGGTCTTTCTATCTTACGCGCTCTCGATATCTTGAATAAGCAAACTGCTAACAAAAAATTCAAAAAAACTATCGGCGACGTCAAACAAAGCGTAGAAAAAGGAACTGAACTCGCCTCCAGTTTAGAATCTTACCCTAAGATATTCCCCCCTTTTTATATCAGCATGATTAAGGTGGGCGAAATAAGTGGTAACTTAGAGCAAGTTCTTAAAGAATTGGCTTCTCAGATGAAAAAAGATAGAGATCTGATAGTCAAAGTAAGAAGCGCTATGATGTACCCGTCCGTAGTATTGCTTACTATGCTAACGGTGGTCGTCATGATGATAACTATGGTTTTACCTAAATTAACTGATATTTTTAAAGATTTTCAGGTAGAATTGCCGCTTACCACCAAAATCCTGATTGCTTTCTCCGATTTCATTCAATCCTACGGTCTTTACGTTGCGATTGTCGGGATCATCTCTACTATTTTATTCGTGTTTTATTCTCGTACTAAAGGCGGGAAGGAAAAGGTCCACGCTTTTAACCTAAGGCTGTTCATTTTAGGTCCGATTATCAAGCAGATTAATCTAGCTCGCTTCTCCCGTACTATGGGCACCCTCTTACGCAGTGGCATCTCCATTGTTGAGGCTCTTAGTATTACTGGAGATGTACTGGGTAACGTCCACTATAAAAAAGTTATGCTAGATGCAGCTAATAAAATTAAAAAAGGAATAAAGCTAGCAAATATTTTAGAAGAAAATAAGAGACTGTTCCCGCCCTTAACTACCCAGATGGTGATGGTAGGAGAAGAAACTGGTACTTTGGACAACATCCTGGAAGAAATCGCTGATTTCTACGAAAGCAAAGTCACTCAGACGATGAACGATCTCTCCTCTATCTTGGAACCAGTACTAATGGTATTATTAGGGCTGGGAGTTGGTATTGTAGCCGTGTCTATCATTTCGCCAATTTACTCTTTAATGGAGAATTTCTAATAAGCTCTAAAAACAGACTTTTGCCTACCTACACCAAACAAAAAAAGCGGGGATCAACTCTAATCGAAGTACTCATCGCTATCACCATCATTGGTATAGTCTTTGCGGCGGTGTTTGCTATATTTCGGATGGTGATCCAAAGCTCAGCCATCAGCGAGGCTCGCACCACTGCCACTGGCATCGCCAACCAACAAATGGAAACGATACGCAATCTCCCCTACAGTGATATTGGTACCACCGGCGGTTGGCCTCAAGGCAGCATTCCTAGCACTCAAACGAAGGCGGTTGATAATGTAACTTATACTATTAATACTAGTGTTAATTATTTTGATGATCCTTTTGATGACGTCGTACCCATCGATACCCTTGGAGCTGACTACAAAAAGGTTAAAGTGGCGGTGATCTGGGATAAATTTTACAACAATACGCCCGTCGTCTTAAATACTGATATTTCACCACAGGGCATAGAAGAAACTGAGGTGCCAGGCGGAGTATTAGCTATTATGGTTTTTGATGCTAACAACCAACCAGTGCCGGGGGCTACTATTCAAGTAAACAACTCTTTCCTCGGTCTCAGTTTTTCTGATACCACTAATGCTGACGGGAAAAGAGTGTTCTATGCTCTGACTCCCGACAGTGACGCTAATTATACTATTCAAGTAACCAAAGGTGGTTATACCTCCGACTATACCTCGGAACTAACGATTGAGTTACCCGACCCGGACAATCCTCACCGTTCTATCTTCGAAGAACAAGTAGAAGAAGCTAGTTTCACTATTGATTTAGTTAGCTCGCTGACTGTTAAAGCTCAAGATGACGGTGGTACTCCTATGCCTAATATACCTTTGACCATTACTGGAGAAAGGCAATTAGGGATGGATGGTGGTGACCCCGCACGCCCCGTGCCTAGAAACAAATTCGAAGGGCAATCTACCGACGGAGCCGGACAATTAGTTCTATCTAATATTGAGTGGGATTCCTATGACACAACGGAAGAAGATGCTAATCTCGACATCGCGGAAATAAACCCTCCCAACCCAAATAATGTTGCTCCTAACGATAACCGAACCACTATTATTACTCTAGTTGGCCACGCTGATCACACTTTACGGATAGTGGTACACGACAATGATGATGCTGTCTTGGCTGATGCTAGCGTCCGTCTCTACGGTAACGGCTTTGATGAGACTAAACAAACTGGCGCCGCCGGTCAGGTCTTTTTCACTCCTCTGCAAGCTATGACCTATACTTTAGAAATAAGTAAAACTGGCTATATTGATTTTTCTGATCCGACTGATGTGTCCGATCAGACAGTTAGAGAGATAATAATGGCTTCCCAATCATGAAACAGCTAGCTAAAACAAAAAAACGAACAGCTGGTATTACGCTCCTCGAAATGATAATAGTTTTGGGAATTTTCGGAGTAGCCCTAGTTATTACTACTTCCTATTTTTGGATGGGGTTGAGAGCGCAAAATAAAAGTGTGCAAGGGATTGTGGCGCAAAATAACGCTCGCCGGGCTTTAACCACGATGGCCGGAGAAATCAGGGGTGCCATGGATTCTAACGCTGGCGGTTATCCACTCGAAGTGGCGGAAGGGCAATCGTTAACATTTTATGCTAACGTTGACGGAGATATTGATGCGGAAAAAGTACGATATTTTCTAGCTGGGACCGATTTAAAACGAGGAGTCACTGAACCTTCGGGACAGCCCCCAAGCTATGGAGGAACTGAACAGGAAAACGTATTAGCTAACTATGTAGCTAACGATGTTGAAAATATGTTCACTTACTACGACCGTGACTACGAAGGGGCTGCTTCATTCCTACCCTTTCCAGTAAATAAAAGTCAGGTGCGATTAATCAGAATAGATCTTATAATTGACGTTGATAGTAACACTCCACCTGCCCCCCTGACGGTGACAACTGAAGCACAGCTGAGAAATCTAAAAGATAATCTTTAGACATGAGCCCAAAATACCCACTTGCCGGCAGGCAAGGTTCAAAATCTGATAAATCACAACGTGGCAGTATTTTAGTGTTGGTGATTGTTTTTTGCGCTGTCTTTATGACTATCGGTGTATCTCTGATTCAAATAATGTCCCTGCTCCATAAAGCTTCTCTAAAAAAGCAAACATTAGAGCAAACTTTCCAGATTGCTGAAGCCGGTGTAAACTTTTATAAGTGGCGGCTAGCTCACGAACCAGAAAATTATGGCGGAGGTGGTACTGATTATGACTATTATAATGTCGACGGCGAAAAAATAGGTTACTATCATCTAGAAATCGGCGAGCCTCCTTTGGGCTCAACGGTAGTTACCGTTACTTCAACGGGTCATATTGATAGCGATCCAGGCATTACTCGTACCTTAGAGGTACGCTTGGCTATCCCGGCTCTTTCCGACTATGCTTTTTTGACTAATAGTAACGCTTGGATTGGTGAGAGCGAAGAAATAGTAGGAAAAATGCATTCCAATGGCGGCATCCGTTTTGACGGTGAGTCTGACTCAACAGTCGATAGTCCTTTAGCAACTTATATCTGTGGAACAGAACATGGTTGTGACAACGAAGAACACGTGGGAGTCTGGGGGACGGGATCAATCCAAGAGCTATGGCGTTTTCCTCCCACTCATTCCATCAATTCCATTGATTTCAACCAGGTAATCCTTGATCTAGCTGATATGAAAACGGAAGCTGGTCAGTACCTTGGCGACTCTGGTGAATTTGGTTGGCATTTGAGCTTTGACTACAGCTCCCCTACCTTTTCAGTCTCTAAGGTAACTGAAGTACACCAGACTTACGGTTGGGACTTTGCTGACGGTTGGCAATGGCGCAACATTGATATCAAAACAGAGTCAGCCCCTGTACAATACAATCTACCAGCTAACGGCGTGATATTTGTCGAGGATCAAGTGTGGGTTGATGGAGAAATTGACCAGCGACTGACAGTGGCCTCAGCCGATTTCACTAATCCTAATATAGAAACAAGTATTATTATCAATGACGATATTATTTACGATAGTCGAGACGGTAGTGCCGCCATGGGGTTAATTGCTCAGAAAGATATATTAATACCTCTTTACAGTCCAGAAAAATTAGAGGTAGACGCCGCTCTCCTGGCTCAAGGTGGTCACTGCTTCCGTTATTACTACCCCGAAAGCTGGTACGGTCCAGATGCCAAAAAAGATCTAATAGAAATCTGGGGCAGTGTTATTACCAATACCATTTGGACCTGGAGTTGGGTCAATTGTGATACTTGCCCGGTAACCTCTGGATATATTGATACAGAAACCACCTATGATCCTTATTTAACTTACGGGCCACCACCACAATTTCCCACCAGTGGGGAATACGAGGTAGTTACCTGGCGGGAAGTGAAATAATATTATCGCTAATCGAACACGAATTTGGTCACGAATAGCACAAATAGTAATTAGTGTAATTCGTGAATAATTAGTGCTGATTAGTGATTACTGTATGTTGAACCCATTCAATAAAAGCAAAAAAGCGTTCGGCTTAGAAATAAGCGACTTTTCCTTAAAAGCTCTCTGGCTTGACCAGAAGGGGCAAAATTTTACAGTGGCCGGACATAACCGCTTAGATTTACCCAAAGGAATGGTGGTAGGAGGGGAAATCAGAAAGGTTGACGAAGTAGCTAGCTTATTACGACAGCTAGTAGATGAAGCTAAGCCCCAAAAAATAACTATTCCCCACATAATTAGCTCGCTGCCAGAGAATAAAACTTTTGTCCGCACGATAGAAATTCCCAATATGACCAAGCAAGAAATTCCCGAAGCAGTTAAATGGGAAGCTGAACATCACATCCCCCTCCCGATTGATGATGTCTACTTGGATTGGCAAATATTAAACAAGCAGGGCAACAAGATGAAACTATTACTGGCCGCGGCTGCTAGAGAATTAGTTGAAGGATATGTAAATGTATTTACCACAGCCAAGCTCATACCCCAAGCGCTAGAACTGGAAGCCGCCGCTGAAGGTCGAGCACTCATTAAAGAAGAGTCTTCGCGGCAAACCTATCTTATTGTTGATATTGGCGCTACTAAGACTATGTTCAATATTCTAACGCCTGAAGTAATATATTTCAGCTCCAGTGTTACTACCATCTCTGGGAATTATTTTACTAAAATTATCGCCGACACCCTGGGGGCTAAAAAAGAAGAGGCGGAAAAAACTAAAGTAGCTTGTTGTAGTCCCCAAATATCAGCCACAGAACAAAATGTTCTTAGTGCTATCCACCCTGCTTTTGACAAACTAGCTGAGGAAATAGACAAAATAGAACAATATTTTTTCAATCTTTTTAGCCCAACTAGTAACCAAATTAATATCATTTTATGCGGGGGCGGGGCGGGGCTTTTTGGGATTGCTCCCTATCTTTCCCTTAAGCTCAAGCAAAAAGTGCGACTAGGTGATCCCTGGCTTAATGTTCCCCTAGCTAAACATCCCCCAATAGCACTAGCGCAGGCTTTAGGTTATACTCAAGTTATCGGCCTCGCCCTGCGCGGCACCCAGCCCAAAAAGTATTTGATTCAGAAATAAACTATGATTACCATCAATCTTTTACCAAAAAGGTTTAAGAAAAGAGCAGACCTGGAAAGAATCAACGTATCAATTATTGTGATGTTTATTTTGCTTTTCGTGATCGTGGGTCTGACGATTGAGCTGTTGTTCGCCACTAAAAAATTCCTCAGCGCTAACATTGAGACTCTAGAAAGTCAGCAACAGGCCTACGAAGATTTCTTCACCTCTGATATAAATCAAGATATTAATAATAAAGTGGCTAAAACTAACCAGCTGGCCATGCAAATAGATAAAATTCAAACTAACCGCACTAGCTGGTCAGAACTGCTGGCTGAACTGGCTACTTTAACGCCACCGGAAATAAAACTTACTAACATCAGCGGCGACACCTTAGAAAAATCTATCAAAGTCAACGGCACTGCTCAAACACGTGTGAGATTGCTTGATTACACTGAGAACCTGGAAAATTCTGACCATTTTGACAGTGTTGACTTACCTTCCTCTTATCTGAGTAGCCCCACTGATATTTCTTTTGAAATAACAGCCAACTTATCTCAGGCAACAGATTAATAAAACTATGGAACTTACCAAACAAAAAATATATATCGCCATTGCTGCAATTATCATTATTCTTATCTTGATAACTGTTTTTTTGGTGGTACCGCTGGTGCGAGATACCTACTCGCTGGCTGATAACCTTAAGCAGAAAAAAACTGAGCTGGCGGCGGCGGAAGCGAAAGGAAATAACCTTAAAAAGATCAAAGACGACCAGGAAGAAGTTGAGGTTATTTTAAAGAAACTCAGTCAGTCACTACTCGCCCGCGACAATACTCTCGATTTCATCCTACCTTTAGAAAAGATTGCTGACAAAAACAACATCAAGCAAACAATTGACATAGTAAATAAGGAACCAGACGAAAAAGATAGTAAAAAAAAGGAAGGGAGTAGTTATGTTTTAGAAGAAACGTCGTATCTGCCAGTTAATATCAATCTTCGGGGAGAATTTAAAAATATTGCTTCTTATGTCCTTGATCTGGAAAGCATTGGAATATATACCGACGTTGCTAATATCACCATTAATGCCAAGAAATCAACCTCTAGTTCCAACAAGCCCACTGCCAGCGAAGAGGATGAAAGTGAAGATTTATTAAGCGCCAGTTTGCAATTAAGAGCTTTTACTAGCGAATAAGATAGTCAAAATGGAATTAAAAATAGACAAATTGCGCCACTTGAGATCAAAAATGATCCCCTATCTTAGAAAGCGTGTTGATCAGGTGATAATAGCTACTGTCTTAATAATAGTTATTATTGGGGCTATCCTCAGTTCTCTGCTTTTTTACCGCTTTGCCTTGAATTCCTACTTTATAACAGAAGAGGTTACGGCCAAAGAAATAAAAATACTAGCGAAGCAAGAAGTGCTACAAAAAATCGACACTGACCAGAAGGCTAACTTATCTACCCAGGAGAAAATAAAAAAGGTAAAAGACCCGTTTAAATAGATTCAACCCTACCTAAATAACAAAAACTACCAACAAATGCTGGTAGTTTTTTATTCGCGCAGTGAGTGAGAGAAAAAGCAAAATCTTTTTGCTTTTCCGAGCGAACGAGCGAACAAAGATTCTTAATCTTTGTTTGACCCGGGGGAACACTTGACTAATTATTGTCTTCCTCGATATACAGAAATCCCTGCCAGAAAATCTTTTTGTCCTGGGAAAAAGATGAAAACAACACCGTATCAAAAGACTCGAAATATTTCTGTTGGGCCTTGCTAAACTGCAAATAACTAGCTAGATCATTCAAATCGGCATAAAACATATTCTCACTCCGCCAACTAGTGACTTCAGAATAGGGTAGATTGAAATACCTTTTATTAGATAATAATCGACCAGATGTCTGAGAATCATAAGCCACCAGCAGATTTTTTAAAGATTCTAACGATGTACTGACCAATAATTTATCCTCTAATATTATATAGGAGAAACTATTGCTGAGATCAGGGTTAGCAACACTACGTATTTTCATCCCAGAAAAATCCAGGTCAGTGAATTGAAAAGATTCTTGATCAGAAAACAGTTCTTGAGCCTTACTACCATCCGAAAGGGTGATTTCCTTTTTAAGTGGGTAAACCGAACCGAAATAATTAGCCACCGCCTCCTCTAACACTGCCAGCTGAGTTTTTACCTGCTCCTCATCTTTCAGCTTGAAGACAAAGCTATAACTAGTTCCACCATCACTAGGATTAAAAGCGATTAGATACTCATCGTTAAGATACTTAAATAAGTCATTATCTAGATCAACCTGGGCTTTTTCTTCAATATTCCGTTGAAAATTATTAAGATGAAACTCAGCTGTGGGATTCTTACTGGCCAAATCTTGTTTGAACTCAGAGAAATCATTGCCAAAGTCAGAGCCAGCCGTAAACCCGGAGATGTCCGTTGGTAAATGGTCAATCAACTCTTGGGAAATCCTTTTACTAGAACCGCCAGTCGATTTTTGAGCTGTCATATCAAATAGCAGTCCCCCTTCCTTGGCCTCCATGGTTACCGAAGCACTTTGCAAGTCAGCCATAGCGACACTCCACAAGGTATACATATCATCATCAGCTGGGACATACTTAGTCAACTGCTCTGGTTGTAAATATAAATAGAGAAACTTATTCCTCAATGCTAGAGGATTAAAATTCTTCAAATTGGCTGACTGCACTAGAGAAGTAAGCTCCTGTTGGTGAATTTTGATAATCGTTTCTAGATGAACCCGGCTATAACTGATTACCAAATAATCTTCTAAAAATAAACCATGCGTTAGCAATTTTTTTTCTTGATCGTAAATACTAACTATTTCTACGCCCTGATAATCCTCTCGCACTATTTCTGCTTTATAGCTCATCCTTTGCAACACATTCTCAACTGCCTGCTTATCAAATAAATCGACAACAAACACCCAATCCGCGGTTTCAATTTTACTACCATCTTCTGCGGAACCACTGTCAACTGAGAAATAGCCAAAGTGTAGATCCTCCCCGAGAAATGGTTTAATATCGGTGACAAATTTTACTCCCAGAGGTTCTGTCCTTTCATTTATTAAGCCAGTCCCCTTATCAATCAACGAATCAGCTTGTTCTGCCAGATCAGCTAAAGCTTTATCTTTCTGTTCATCTGGAAAAAGAAGGCCGCTCATATTAACCCGTCCGTATAGCAAGGTATTAGTCGGCATTAAGCTAGCTGCTGTACTATACACAGCAAAAAATTGCCAATAAAGAAAACTACCAACCATCACTAAACCCAAAACACCGATTATCACAAAAAACAGTCCCTTATAGAAATTATAAGCGGCTGATTTTTTTCTGGGCTTCTCTTCTTTAATCTTTACGATATTTTTAGCCGGCAAAGACCGCCAACGACTAGATCGATTGCGAATGTCGTTAACCTGCGGGCCAGATTTAGACAAATCTTCCTGGCTGTTCTTTTTATGATCATGCCCTACTGTAACTTTTACTTTTTTCTTTCTACTCATAAATTATTTTTCTTTAACTGACAGAAAACCCTCAGCCCAACCACCTTCATTAGAATGCTGACTCAAAAAACCTACTCCGCGCAAACGACGATATTCATCCGAGAGCGTGTTATATTCTAAATAACCAAAACTGTCTAACCAAGTGAAAGCGTTCGGCGTATTAAGATAGATCAGGCGGGTAGCTTCTTTAGAATCGATTTTCTTATAAGTGTCGTCAAAGATTTTATCATCAGCCAGCACATCACCACTCGTGCCCTCGGCCGCATTGATAAGGCTACTTAGAGCTTTAAGGCCAGTAGCGATAATTATTTTATCATCTAACACAGCATAATATATATCAATTTTAATGCTTTCTGGTAGTCTGGCTAGACGATACGGGGTATTCTTATATGTTTGATTAATGAAGCTAACTTTTCCCTCTCCTTCTTCAACTAGTTTATCATTAATTTCCTCAAGAGCCAATTCCTCAAGTCTTTTTAGATTATCTTCGGCCGATTCTCCCTTCTTTCTATTAAGCACTAAGCCAGCGGATATCCCTTTTTCTTCTTTCTCTGGAAAAAGTGCCAGAGCATAACGCCCTTCTAGCATATTAAAAACGTCTTCGTCTAAGTCTAGACCAAATTGTAACGATATCCCTCGTTTGAGCAACTCGATCTTTGCCTCTCGGTCTACCTGACTCTGTTCCCCCTCTTGACTAACCAGCAAGCGCTCTACCAAAGACTGAACTTCCTGACCCTCCCAATAAAGAGCTGTATTATCGGGTACTACTGACGCCAAATTTGGCTTGAAGCCTTTCTTCTTTTCATAGGACTCGTTTTCTCCTCCTAGCAAAGTTCTCATTTTTATGCCGTCGCCCTGAGCCTGGAATACGATACCTAGATTAAAACGAGCATCTGTAGATATTTGGCCTAAATAAGGAATACTTATCTGATCACTTATTTTAGTAATCTCCCGTAAACTCTCTAATAGATCAACAAAGGCGAACACTACAAAATCATCACCTTTCAACTTTCTCTTGATACGACGGTAAATCCTATCAGACGCTAAAGATTTATTACGTCCGATAGCCGTATCAACCATCACTTTAATACCAGCTGGATCTTCAGAAAACAACAAGAAATCTTCATAGAAAGCATAAGCCATATCTTCCTGACTACCCTCAATGTAAACAATATTCACATTCCTAAACTCTTCGGTACTGACAACACTGCCGCGCTTTTTGATATTCTCGTTAATCGTACCTAAAATATCCCTCGCTTTCACCATATTCTTTACCCCGATAACATGAGCTGACTTACTTTCTTTATCGCCTACTCGTATTTTGCTGACAACTAACTTTTCTCCCAGCCAGGACTTTAAATCATCCTCCTCGATTTTAAGATTGTCTTCAGAAATCCCCTGAAAAAACTGACCTTCGAGATACTTTTTAAAAATATCTTCGTCTCCTAAGTTGGCGGCCAATTCATCGAGTGAATTATTCTGTTCAGAATCAGGGTTAATGTCTATCAATAAAAAAGTGATCGGATTTTCCGGGATAAAATTTTCCGGCTTAATCTTGCGGAAAAATTTATAATAGGAAAATAGTCCCGCCAATAACAAAACTACTACTGCCACTATACCCAGGCGCAGCCAAAATGTTTTCTTTCCCCTTCTTATTTCTTCTCTACGACGTTGAGACATGAAAATAGCCGATTATGTCTCCCTACCCACCCTAGAGTGAGTAGCAAATATATAATGCTGTCCCTATTTTTTGCTAATCAGCGCTAAATTAATCCGATCCATATCATCAATCTCGATCACCTTCACCACTACGGTATCTCCCATCTTCACCACATCTTCCACTTTATTGACTCGTTCTTTTGACAGCTTAGAGATATGAATCATGCCATCGGTGCCGGGGAATAGCTCGACAAAAGCACCAAAATCCATGATGCGGACTACTTTGCCGGTATATTCTTCGCCTGCTTTAGCTTCTTTGGTCAGCTCTTCAACCCAATTACGCGCTTCCTTCATCTTCGCGCTGTCAGTCGAAGTGATCGTGACTGAACCATCGTCCTCGATATCAATTTCCACGCCAGTCTTATCAATGATCTCATTGATCATCTTACCGCCAGGGCCAATAACGTCCCTAATTTTCTCCGGATTGATCTTGAATATTTCTATCCGCGGAGCATGTTCAGACAATTCTGCTCGAGGTTTATCAATCACTTTACCCATTGCTTCTAGTAACTCTAGACGAGCCTTCTTAGCCTGAGTAAAGGTATCAGCTACCATGTCGTCGGTTATACCGTGAGTCTTGGTGTCCATCTGAACGGCCGTAATACCGTCTGTAGTACCAGCAATTTTGAAGTCCATGCCGCCTTCAGTGTCTTCTAAGTCTTGTAGGTCAGTTAGGATTTTGAAATCGCCTTTGTCATTTTGGACTAGACCCATTGCAATACCAGCCACGGCCTTCTTGACCGGTACACCAGCGTCCATCAGAGCCAAAGAGGCTCCACAAGTAGAAGCCATTGAAGACGAGCCGTTAGAGCCCAACACTTCTGATACTAAGCGAATAGTATAAGGGAAGTCTTCTTTGTCTGGAACAACTGCCTCGAGAGCCTTCTCGGCCAAGGCACCATGTCCGATATCACGTCGGGAGGGCCCTCGTAGCGGCCGTGTTTCGCCAACACTGAAAGGAGGGAAATTATAGTGATGCATGAATCGTTTCTTGTATTCCTCTTCCATGCCGTCAATTATCTGCTCTTTACCCGGAGATCCCAAAGTGGTTATGGTCAAGACCTGCGTCTCGCCCCGTAGGAAATATCCTGAACCATGAATGCGTGGTAGCACACCAGCGTCAATGTCGAGGGGACGAATTTCGTCCATTTTGCGGCCGCCAATTCTTTTTTCATCTTTAAAGACACCTTCGCTAATAAGTCGTTCCAGGGTAGCGAAATAGGTGTTTTTAATATTCGTCTTTTGGTCTTCGCCAAATTCTTCGACCAACTGCTTCGCGATCTCATCGCCCAGATCATATATAATTTTCTTACGATCAGCCTTCTGCTCAGTAAACAAGATATCATTTAACTTAGCTGAAGCTAATTCTTCTACTTTAGCTTTTAGTTTATCGTCAACTTCAGGGGCTGGCATGTCCTTTTTCTCTTTGCCAACTTTTTTCTGCACCTTTTCGATCAAATCAATTACTTTCTTAACATGTTTCTTGCCAAATTCGGCGGCGGCGACAAATGTTTCTTCATCGGCTTCCTTTGCTCCCGCCTCTACCATGATCACTTTGCCTTCGCCAGTAACAGATAGAATAAGATCTATGATTGATTTCTTGCGAGCTTCTGTAGTAGGATTTAATACCATTTCACCATCAATCTGGCCAATCCTGACTGCGGCCATCGTCTGAGCAAAAGGGATGTCAGAGATAGCCAAAGCACAACTAGCTCCAATCAAAGCGGGGATGTCAGGGTTATTTTCTTCGTCAAAAGACAAAACATCCACGATAATTTGGATGTCATTTCTAATGTGCTGCGGAAATAGAGGTCGCAGCGAGCGATCAATCATGCGTGAAGTCAGAACTGCTTCGTCAGTTGGTCGCCCTTCTTTTTTAATAAAACGCGATCCTTTGATCTTGCCAGCAGCGTAGAGCTTCTCTTCATAATCAACCATTAGCGGGAAGTAATCTACTTCGTCCCGCAGACCATCGCTTATAACGGCTGTGGCTAGTACCTTAGTGTCACCATACTGGACAGTGACTGATCCATTGGTCTGCTGAGCATAGCGCCCAGTGCCAATAATTAGTTTCTTTCCTCCTACTTCTGTCTCAAATGTTTTCTCCATGAGAGAATTTTCCTTTCTCGTCCCAGAAAAAAACGGATATCAAGGAATAGCGGGAAATATCGACCGATATTTCGCAGTAACCCGTGATATACTCGATTTTTCTGGGACCTTTATTAATTAACTTATTAAGAACTTCTTATCCCCTTCTAGATCAATAAAATCGTCTGCTTCTTCGATTAATTTGGAAGAAGCACTCTTTTTGAAGGCTACCAGTTCCACTTTGCAACTCATCGCTCGCTTTAAGTGCTGTACTAGTGGAATAAAATCACCGTCACCGGAAACTATTACGACCGTATCAAGTTTAGGAGCAAATTCGATTGTATCCATAGCGATACCAATATCCCAATCACCCTTTTTAGCTCCACCGTAGAATATTTGGAGATCTTTGGCTCGCACTTCGTAACCAAACTTTTCTAAGGCGCCAAAAAAGTCTTTCTCTTTGGCAAGAATGTCAGCCTTGATCACGTAGGCCACTGCCCGAATCAACTTCCGACCAGCTACTGATGCTTGCAAGACTTCGTTAAAATTTACTTTCTTTTTGTAAAGCGCTCGCGCCGAATAATACAAATTCTGAACATCTACGAATACGCCAATGCGCTGTTCTTTATGTTTTGAGGCTATTACTTGCGCCATAAAATATTTATTTCTTTAATCCTAGACCCTTAATCAACTTCTCATATCGTTTTTCATTTTCTCGTTTCAGATAATCAAGCAACTTTCGGCGTTGGTTAACTTTGCCTAGTAGTCCGCGACGAGAAGATTCGTCCTTTTTGTGCTGCTTTAGATGCTTGGCCAAATAATCGATTTCCGCATTGAGAATAGCGATTTGCACCTCGGGTGATCCCGTATCACCTTTCTTGGTCGCGTATTTAGCGATCAGGTTGTCCTTTTTTTTCTTAGTTAGCATGTCTTTGTCCGCGATTTTCCAGTATCCAGCGTAAACAGGGGATAGCCGTCAACTACTCGGCTAAACCAGAAAATCGTAGTTATTTACTTTTTGAAGCCTGCCCGCCGGTAGGCAGGGCTAGTTCATACTAGCACAAGCTTCGATTTTGGCAAGGGTTAAAAAAGACGCGGGAGTCGCGCCTTTCCTAGATTCCAGATATTTGTTGGCTGAACGCCGTTTGATTTCCTATCTTTTGTACAGAAAAATGACAAACAATGCTAGTCAGCAATACGAACTAATGTCATTTGAGCTGATACATCATTATCAAATTGTGGGTCAGGTTGTACATTAAAAGTGCCAATATCAGTTTTTAATTCCAACGTAAGAATATCTCCAGCTGCTAGTTGTGCTAAAAATATTTGTTGTACACTGGCGACCCATCCAATGCCTTGTGTATAAAAAGCATTACCACCATCCAATTCTGTACTTCCGGCTTTGACTACTCTTGCATACTGTGTATTAATGCTGGCATTTCTAAACGCATTTGCAGTATAAGATATTTCATATAATCCAGCTACATTGACTGTCACGTCTTCAGGAACAGTTATTAGATCATGAGTAATATTAGATAGCCCAACCTGACCACCTGTAAAAGGTATGGGTGTCCAAGTAGTTCCTATAGTATTAAGAGCAACTCTTCTAAAAACCATTCCGTGGGCGCTGGTTGTATCACTCCCCCACGTCAACGCTCCCGCGCCATTAGAGGTTAGGACTTCATTGACGCCTCCATTGTCTGGAGGGAGAGTATAGGTGGTATCCTCAGTCATGGCAGCATTAGGTTGTATGATAACTGAACGGTCTGTGGCTTGATCGGCGTAGATAGTTAGTTGTCCGTCTGTGGTGTCATAACCTGTCTGTAAATTGGCGAAGGTACCAGCCGCTGGAGTAGTAGCGCCAATGATAGAGTCGTTGATAGTACCACCACTGATAGTAAGGTCATTATCTACATCGGCATTAGCTATAGCTGTACCATTCCAAGTACCAGCACTAATAGTTCCCATAGTAGTAATACTACCTGACCCAGTCCAAGTAGTGAGAGCTGTGTTCTCAACGTTGCCGAGACCCAGAGCAGTCCTCGCCGCTCCGGCTGTAGTCGCTCCCGTACCACCTTTCCCGACTGCTAGGGTGCCACTGATGTTAGCGAGAGCCAGATTAGCTTCGTTAACATCGATGTCTATCTCATTGTTGGCTGCGTCATTGGTGACTGTTACCTTGCTGGAACCAGCATTAATATTCTTGAATTCTAGATCGACACCTGTCTTCTGGAGATAGGGACCTACACCACCAGTGCCTTGGTTGGAAGCAATGTTAGTCTCCCCAGAGCCACTCCCATCTGAAGGAGCCGGGACCCATTCAAAGCCTGCGCCAGTGGTAGCATTAAGACTAGTATTAGCATTCCAGGCTAGATACTCGCCATCAGCTGGAGTGTCGATAGCGGCTAGCTTAGCTTCAGTAACGGCATCGTTCTCTATTTTAGCTTCCGCGATAGCACTATCAGCTACTTTACCGTTGGTGACAGCATTATCTGCTAGTTTGGTACTGGTAATGCTGTTGTTGATGATATTAGTAGTAGTAATGTTGTTACTGCCTTCTAGGTTGGCGATAGATACAGTGCCAGAGAAGGTGGCGTCATTGGCATAGAGGTTGCTCCATTTGTTATCTGATGTTCCTAGGCTGTAGGTGTTGTTAGTATCAGGGATTAGAGTATCAGCTAGTTTGATAGGATAGTCTCCTCCCTCTCCCATTCTCTGGATAGCTCCATCTACTCTGAGATTGTCACCGATAGTGACTGGAGTATTGCTATCATTATCACCAGTAGTGTTGTTTACTATGGTACCGTTGAAGTAGGTTACTCCGCCCACTCCTTGAGAACCTACAGTGAGGGAGGCTACTTGGACAGCTTCAGAGAAGTTAGCTGTTTTGCCATAGACTGTAGTCCAACGGCTACTATCTGTACCAAGGTTGTAGTCACCAGTAGGTTGGAGGGTATCTGCTAGGAGGAGGTTGTTACCACCACCTGGTTCACTACGGTAGATGGTGTTATCTATCCGTAAGTGATCAGCTATGGTTAGAGGATTATCACTACCATCAGTGCCAGTACTGCTATTGAGGAGAGAGCCATAGAAGTAGGCTACTCCTCCATTATTTTCTGTACCTACCTTAATGGTAGAGAACTGAGCGTTGGTAGCGGTAACAGACAAGTAGGTAGCGCTGGTGATAACACCGCCCTCAGCGGGATCACTGTCAGAGGCTGAGACAGGAGAAGAGAAGAAGAGAGCAACTAGGAGAACAAGGAGAGCAGATAAGGAGGCAAAGATGATATTTGGAAAGAGAGTAGCGTTCCTAGTAGTAAGAGCTATTGTTCGGCCGTTAGTTTTCATTTTGTTTTGTTCAATTAAATACACAAAGAGGTAAAGTGGACCCCATCGTCAAGACAGTAAAGTGGATAAGTTAAGACTCCTTTTGATGATTAGTTATTAGAATATTTAAAATAATAAATTGGGTTTGATTTCTTTGAGAATTGGGCAGCTGTGATAGCTG
>JABMPQ010000066.1 GCA_013202585.1 Parcubacteria group bacterium
ATGACTACTATGTCTGGCGGCGAAGTGCATAGTACTGCCGATGGAACAAGCTGGAGCGAGATAGAAGTAGAGGATTCAAATAATACCGAAATAACACCTATGATAGTGTATGGCAAGAAATTATATACCGGAGCATCTGACACAATTAATGGTGGTAAGTTATTAGAGACTTCTAATGGTACAAGCTGGACACAAGTAAATACAAATGGTTTTGGGGATTCCAATAACGGCTATATTGTTTCCGCAGGTATTTTTAACTATAAACTTTACGTTGGGATAAATAATAGTACTGATGGCACTGAAATTTGGTCAGCCCAAGTTTCAGATTCTACTGGCCCCAGTTTCTCTAGTCAAAGTCCAAGCAACGGAACAGTAGATGTTTCCAGAGATACTAATATTTCTTTCAATATTAATGATTCCATATGGGAAATAGATCAAGACAGTATTAATGTAACCATTGAGGGAGGCGCAGCCATTTCTGCTGGTTCTTGCCAAACAGGTTATAGCTGCATTATTGAAGACGATGGTTCTGATGGATACGATGTTACTATTAATCCAGGTAGTGATTTTGGCTACTCACAAACCGTCAATATTACTGCTTCTGCCTCTGATGGTCCGGGTAATTCTACTTCTACTTCTTGGTCTTTTACTACCGAAGCAGAATCTATAAATGATGAGGATGAAGATGACGACGACGATTCTTCTTCCTCTGACGGTGATTCCTCTCCCACGGGCGGTGTCTACCGAGAACGCAGTGGTACTCTAGTAGATCTCAACCCTAAGATCCTTACTACCTCTGGTCCGGGTGAAGTCACTCGTCTCTGGGTCTATGACAGACGTGGTGATGCCACTGACGTTAAAATAGAAGAAGATCTTTTTCCTTCTTCTTACACTGGCGGTGCTGGGATTGTGGCGATAGATCAAAGTAATAATTACGTTCGTGATCAATATCTCTTTTTTGCCACTTCTAACGGAGGCCCTCAAGCCAGGGTCATGGGGCTGCGCTCTGATGGCTCTACTGTACTGAAGGGTCAGCAATTCGTTTTCCAAGCGCCTGGTGATGCCGTCGGCACTAGCTCTATCAGAGATGGTCTCTCGGCCACAGTTGGTGACTTTGATAATGACGGCTTCCAAGATGATGCCGCTTTCTGCCTTACTGGTGATTATACCCCTCACGTCAAAGTCTTCAAGGACGCTACGGGTATAGACGACTGGGAACTACTCAATCAATTCACTATCCCTATTGGTCCTACTGGCTGTAATTTAGGTACTTTCCAATATGACACTGGTGCTCCCGAACTCCTCATAACCCCTCATCACGGTCCAACCACTCCTAATGTCTATATTTACACAGTAGGCGGTACCCTAAAAAAACAATTTCCCGCCTATGATGATCCGATAGACCAAGGATTAACTGCGTCCAGCGTTAATGACAGAATCTACACCACCCCTAATAATGGCTCTTCCCACGTTAGAGCTTTTGACCGTGACGGTGATCCCAAGAACTTCTGGTGGGTTTATCAGCAGCATGTTAGAGGAGACTTTACTGTTAGAGCAGGGGATATAGATTTGGATAACAAAGACGAATTAATCATTTCTCCTGTCGGCGCTAATGGTCCTCATGTTGTTGCCTTTGAATCCACCAACAAATGGAGAACCTGGCCTAATTTCTTTGCCTTTGGCGATGAGACTTTGCGGAATGGCGTGGGGATTGCGGTGATTGAGAACTGGCATGGGGTTAATTAGGATGTCTCGCTCGAATCGGGACGGGCGGGCAATTTAGAATAATATTAATAAAAACAAAATGAAAAAAGAAAGTATTATCAAGAGCAGCTCTATTATTTTCGGAATTATTTTATTGGCGAGTTTGTTTGGTTTTTTTACCAATATAGCCATAGCAGACGAGATACCAGGTTTACGTGATTATTGTGACGAAAAGTGTTCAGCCCCTCTTATTCCAGCCTACGAGGCCTGTGAAGCGGAGCTCCTCCCAAAAGATGGCTCAGCACCTGATATGGCTCAGCGAGCTTATATAGTTTGGAAGTGTCGTAATACTGACGCATGGAATGCATGCATGAATCCATGTATACAGGCAGGAATAATTGAAGAAGGTGAAAACAATATTGTAGACACATGCGAAAATGATATATGTGACGAAGGAGAAGACTGCTCTAGTTGTCTGGCTGATTGTCCATGTAGCTCAGATAAAGTATGTCAGGCGGATGATAGTAATGCGGATGTCAATGGTTGTATTATATCAGAGATGGCTTTAACTGTGACCACCGACAAGAAGGCTTATTCTCCCGAAGAGACAGTGATTATCCAAGGTAAGATACAAGATGCCGAAGGTGGATTAGACAGTGCTGCTGTAACTCTGGAGGTAAGCAGCGACACGCCGTATTCAGCCACTGCTTCAGCCACGGCTGACTCAGCCGGCAATTACAGTGTTGAATTCCCTATTCCCCCGGACATTACCCAAGCCATATTCACCGTTTTAGCTACCGTATCCCATTCCGACTATCCCAACGTAACCAAGAGTGCTAGCTTCGTTGTGGGAGAAATTGGTATACAGTTGGAAGAAAATACCGCAACCGGAGAGCCATTTACTGGCGTGGCTGCGGACGGAGCCAGTCCTCTTGATGTTTCTATTTCTCTGCCGGGATATAGCGACGTAAAAATTGACCCGCTGAAAATTGGCAAATTTACCGGGGATGCTATAAACACTGCAGGCAATATTACCCTGGATTCTACTGGAACGGCAAAAATCACCTACTATCCGCCAGATTATCTTACCAAGGATCAGCTTACCCAAAGCGCGGATATACATCAATCAGGTTCTAAAGTATGGGCAGCTAAAGTTCCATTAACTTTAACCTACACAGATGCCAGTGATCAGGAAGGGAAGCTAGAGGCCGAAATCCTCGTCTCTCGCCCGCCGGTAATGCTGGTGCATGGATTTCTCGGTGCTACGTCTACTTGGAGCAAAATGTCCACTTATTTACGGGGGGAGAAATTCGATACCTACATGGGTAATTATGGCGCTACTGACCAGTCTATTGAAGGATTATCGCTGATATTAAAAAATGACATACAGAAGCAAAAGGCTGATTATACCAACTCCAACCTCAAACTGACAAAAGTGGATGCGGTCGGGCATAGCATGGGCGGATTGATTTCCCGCTATTATTCCCACGGCCTGGCTGATTATCCTGACGATATGAGAAAACTAATAATGGTTGGAACGCCGAATCATGGTGTTTCCTGGGCCAGCAAGATAGCTGGAAATGTCGGCTCTGGATGGTACCAAACACACCGGATTCCGGCCGGGCAGCTCTATTCCGAGAGTCCGTTTATAAAAACACTCAACAGTGGCGAGAGAGCCGGTGCTCATCTCAATTCCAATGTACAGTATGGCAACATATATGGATGGTCGGATGACTGGGTAGTCAGCGCCGCCTCAGCTTATCTCAATGGCGTGAAAGGTGTGCTGGTATCCGACGTCAAGCACTCTCCGGATATCCCCGGTGTCCCAGCCGTGGCCATTACTGAACACTTGAAGACGTGGGACCAAGTAAAGAACTGGTTGACCAGTGACATTTACCGACCAGCATTAAAAGGCTCGCGGGTAGAGGTTCATAAATACTCGGGGGATGTTTACTTAATAGACTACGATTCCTCTGGTAGCCATGAGAGTAAGCTAACATCCGATTCTACTAAGTTTGATTCCTGGAAGAGCTTGCGAACTGGCCAGGACTCAACAGCAATTGTCCGTCTGACGATAAATGACGTTCCCTGGGGAGTTATATTTCTGGATCCGGAAAGTGAAATATTCCTAGGTTACTTATCTCCCCAACTAGTGGAGGTTCGTCTCTGGAAAGGGAAAGCTGCCTTCAGGAGTAAGCAAGATGGTCACTTTACGGTGCCGGTAAATATTACGAAGTCTAAGGATGGAGAATGGTGGAAGCATAGTCCTAAGGCCGTAGTCACTGGACGGAATACAGAATTTACTGTTACGGCCGGGGAAAATATAGAGGTTCATTCTCTGGAGGGAGAGCTGGTTGTGGATACTCCCAACACTACTGGAGAAAAAACTATCCTATCTGCCAACAAATCTGTAGCCGTTAATGGGGAGGAAGTAGTCACCATTGACCCCGCCTCGAAAGATGATTTTTGGTGGTCAACTGAAGATGATGACTTTTTGGATTCTACAACAAAAGGCGACTGGTTTAATAAAGATAAATTAATAAGTATTGGCCAAGGTGTAAAAACCAGCCCAGCAGCATTTATTACTTTCATTCTTGCTTTGGTTTCATTGGTATTCTTTATATCCTTTGCCGCTTTTAAATTTGTCAAGAAAAAAATTGGCGTAGGAATATTGCTGGTCGCATTAGGACTTATTTCATTTTGTATCTTTGGTGGAGTCACATTATTTTTTACCATTGATTTTGCTGACTCAGAAGATGCTAATACCTCTACGGAAAACAACGAAAATGCAAATACAGCCGCCGATAAAAATACTAGTTCAAACACTAATAAATCTACCAACACCAACACAACCACTAATACAAATACAACAGCCAGCCAGAATACCAATTCAAAGACAAATTCAAACACGAATACTGCAAC
This sequence comes from Parcubacteria group bacterium, assembly GCA_013202585.1. Classification (GTDB taxonomy): domain Bacteria; phylum Patescibacteriota; class JABMPQ01; order JABMPQ01; family JABMPQ01; genus JABMPQ01. The sequence goes on from JABMPQ010000066.1 coordinate 4,627, forward strand.
CAATACAAATACCAGCCCAACTAAAAAGTCATCAACCGTGACGGTAGCCAAGTATGGTTTTACTTTGGAAGTTGGCGAAGATCATGCCGACAAAATTAGGCCACTAGCTATCGATCCAGGTAGTTTTGCAGAAACATCTTATATTTTTTGTTACGATACTAAAGAAGCAAATGAGGAGGTAATTTACTGTGATCCCGGTGAAGCTCCGGTTTTTTCGGTTGATATAATGACTCAGGCTCAATGGACAGAAACGGCTAATAGTGAGTATGGGACTGCGTATTTATCAATAGCGGAAAGAAACGGCTTGTATTATGTATTTTCCCACCCAAGCGACCCATTACCCAGCGATGTGCCAGTCACTCAAGATTTTTATAACAAGGTCATGGGTAGTATTAAATTTTCTGAATAAATAGGTATTGCAGCCTGCAAAGCCATGTACTGTATGGTACGTGGCGAAGCCAAACAAAAAATCGCCAACTTGGCGACATTCTAAGGATTTTTTATGCTACAATAAAAGAATATTAATCCTAAAGTATGAAAAGATTTATTTACTCAATTTTAATTATTTCAGTTATTACAGTTGGAGCTGTGGTTGCCTTAGAAGTACAAGCCGGCTGGGAATGTTATCGCACTGGCCACAGCATACCAGACGCAAATAAAGTTGAAGACCAAGCATGTGTGAGTGCATATGATGCCTGTGTTGTTGTACAGAAACAACTAGGTCAAGAATATACTGATTGTGCAAATGTATGTCATGGGATCACCAGGTATAAGACCTATGTTAATCCTACAACTTGCCCTGAGGATCCAGCAGATGCCACTTCAGGTGGTGAAGGCCGGTATGAGGAAAATGTAAAATATTGCACTTGCGCTAATAAATGTGATCCAGACAAGTCAAACAAAAAAGGCGAAGAATGTTGGGCAGATTTTGCCGGTTGTTGTAAGACGGCATTAGATCGGATTAATGCCAATGCAAATATTACCCCACAGAAAAATACTAATCAGCCTGTCACTAATCAAAATGTAAATAAAGCGACAAATACTAACCAGCCGATAGAGGAGGTATCAGTTACTGGTAAAGTTGTTCACATCAATGGTGATCCTTTTGAAAATTTAAAAATAACCTTTAGAGTTGAAGATGGTAGTTTGAAAATTCATAAACAAAAATTTACCGGTACAACAGATAAAAATGGTAATTATACAATAAAGATTGTGGGAACAAAGACCGTCCCCGCGGGCAAGATAGCTCCTCCGGATCAAAAAGATTATCTGACTGAGCCTGTGGATGCTAAGGCTGGCAAGAAAAAATTACCTGATTTGATTGTATCTACTGCTGAAGAATATGAGGCCGAGGTCAGGGAGAATCTAAGAGGCTTGTTAGCGGTAGCTAATTTGGATGGCTCTATTGCTGACAAGCTGGTTTTTACTTATGGCGGCGACGGAGGCTTTGAATTCACCAATGATGGAAAAATCAATCTTGCCAATCCTCGGGACTGGGTCAGCAGCAATTGGGAAGTTGTTTATCATGAAACCGGTCATTTTTTAATGTATCATTTAGCTCATGATCAGGGTGGGGATTTTGGCGGGGAACACTCCATGGGAACTTTTTCCAATATGGATCTTGCTTTTGATGAAGGCCGGGCTCATTTTTTATGTCAGCTAACTTTAAATTATTTATCAACTACAAAAACGTTGGCCAAAGGAAGCGTACCTGATTATAGCTATGATTCTAATAAATTAGTAAATAAAACATCCTGGTGGAAATTCTGGGATAATGGTTGGCCCAAGCGGGGTGAGTATTCAGAAACTGCGGTGGCTGTCTTTTTTGTAGATTATTACAAAGCCTTAAATTTGAGTACTGGCGAAAAAGCCGGTGATTGTCTTAGGCATTTTATAAAAATTCATACCAGGCACAATAAGGACTACCATGATGATGCAAAAAGTTCCTGGCTTGGCTATACAAGTTTACAGCCGTATCCCAGAACTTTAATTGAGTGGGCAACGGAAGAATTTGATTATAGGTGGCAAACTGCTATTAACGCAAAAGATAAAAAAGCTCAAGCCTATGATACTGCTTCACAACAAAGCAAGAGACTGCTAAGCGTTTTGTCTAAACATAAAGTATCTTATGAAAATTGGTTTGCGTTTTTATGGCCCTCGGCTAAAGCTGACTGGGATTTTAATGTTAGAACCCAAGAACTTACCGTGAATTCGGGCAGAGTTGAAATGGTTCACAGTAAATTGCCGACTAGCACTGCTTTTGGACAAGGAAAACATAAAATAAAAGCTGAAAGCGATTTCGTTATTAATGTTAAAGATGATGCAGCTAAGGTATATTTGATTGCAGGCAAGCTAACAGTAATGGATGAGAATAATAATGAAATTGACGAAATATTAACTAGCGAGCCATATAAACAAATTAAGAATGGTGAGATTAGTAATTTAAGTAAAAAAGATAAAACTGATTTAAAAAGTGATTTAATTGATTTAACATCAGATGAACTGGAAATGATGAATGTTGAAATTGACCAAGATGAATTGATGGGCGTTGGCAAAGGAGTAGATACCAGCCCAGTAGCATTTATTACTTTTATCATTGCTTTAGTTTCATCGATGTTTTTTATGTTTTTTGCTGCTTTTAAATTTGTGAAAAAGAAAATTGGCGTAGGAATATTGCTGGTCGCCTTAGGACTTATTTCGTTTTGTATCTTTGGTGGAGTCACATTATTTTTTGCCATTGATTTCGATGACTCAGAAAATGCCAATACCAGCAGTGATGTTAGTGAAGATGCTAATACCTCTACGGAAAACAACGAAAATGCAAATACAGCCGCCGATAAGAATACTAGTTCAAACACTAATAAAGCTACCAACACGAATACAACCACCAATACAAATACAGCTGCCAACCAGAATACCAATTCAAAGGCAAGTTCAAACACCAATACGGCAACTAATACTAATACAGCCACTAATACCAATACCAGCACCAGCCCAACTAAAAAGTCATCAACCGTGACGGTGGCCAAATATGGTTTCACTTTGGAAGTTGGTGAAGATCATGCCGACAAAATCAGGCCGGTATCTTATGCTTCAGGCGATTTCGCAGAATCATCTTATATCTTTTGTTATGATACCAAGGAAGAATACGAGGAGGTAATTTATTGTAATCCCGGCGAAGTTCCGGTTTTTTCTATTGATGTAATGACCCAAAGCCAATGGGAGGAAACAGCCAGTAGTCCGTATGGGGAAATGTATTTAGCCATGGCGGAAGAAGATGGCTTGTATTATATATTTTCATATCCCAATGGCCTATTGCCTAGTGATGTACCAGTCTCTGAAGATTTTCATAATACAATTTTAGGGAGCATCGAATTTTCTGAATGAAATTTCCCTGTTTTTTATCTTGCGCTGTATGGCTCAAAAAAAGGCTTAAACAAGCCTTAAAAAGAGGCTCTTCGCCTCTTTTTTCTATATACCTGCATTAGAATTATGATTTCTAATTCATATTCTTTAAGGGAACATATTTAACACTACCAACATCAGTAATGTCAGGGATCTCACATACCACTTTACCGGCTATATGAAACTCATTCTTAACAATGATTGGCTTGTGTTTAGTATCACTAGATTCTGGAGTTAAAACAAATGCCTCATTACCTTTATGTAATGTCTTAATAGTAGCTAGGCCATCTAATATAGCTACAACCTTATCTCCGTTCTCGTAAGCGTCTAACTTTTCTACCAGCACGATAGATTTATCATTGATGTCTGCCTTGTCCATTGAGGTGCCAGAAGTTTTTAGTAAGAAGTAACTATGTTTATTGTAGTTATTTAGTAGGTTTACATCTACTGGCAGGTACTCCTCTATATTATCATCAGCAAAAAAAGCGGGCGTACCACAGGATGCTGTCCCTAGTAGGGGAATGAGCTCAGTCTGGCCATCTATCTCTTTAAAATCTTCGACTAATTTAATACTTCTGGGAGTGTTATCTTTTTTTATATACCCTTTCGCCTTTAGGGCATCTAAGTATTGGAATACCGATCGAGTAGATTTAAACTTTAACTCATTCTGTATCTCGGTGGTTAAAGGAGCCATATTCTTTTTCTCAATATAGTCCGCGATGTAATCAAGGATCACTTTTTGTTTTCTGGTTAAAGAGGTCTTGCTCATTTTTTTATGTTAGTATATTGTGGATATATTAAATATACTAAAGTAAAAATGTATGTCAAGGGAAGTCAATAAGTAAATGATAATGGCAGGGACTACGGGATGATTTTAGAACTCTGGATTGGAGGGAGATAGTAGAGAATCAGGCTTGTTTTGAAATAGCAGATTTAGGTTGTTGATTACTATTTCCTAAAGGAATGTAGTTTGATAAGATGAAAAAAGACTAAGTTCGTATAAAAACAGTTAGCGGAAATATTCCTTTTCTTTTTTGGGCTAACGCCCAATTGTTTAAAAAATTTTCAAAACGCTCCGAAAACACTTTATAGATTAGAAAAATTAAAATACAATACAGTTGTCTAATTCGAATAAATATTATGACAAAACAAGAAGCAAAACAGAATATTGCAAAACTCGTTGAAAAATACGAAAAACTTGTTGACGCTCGAAAAGTGAAATCATACAACGAAGCTCAAACCCGCAACGAATTTATCGAGCCACTTTTTGAGTTCCTTGGCTGGGATATGCGAAACCTTGAAAATCCAGGCGAAGTAACCACAGAGGAAAATGTTTCAAAAGGACGTGTTGATTTAGCTTTTCGTCTTAACCATATTCCTATCATGTTTTTGGAAGCAAAAGCATTGCGTGTTGATCTGGACGAATGGAAATGGGCAGAACAAGCAATAAATTATAGTTGGAACAAAAGCGTTACTTGGGCGGTTCTGACGGATTTTGAAGGAATCAAAGTTTTTAACGCTGAAATTCCACCCAAAAGCCTGTCTCAAAATCTTTTCTTTGAGCTGAAATGGCATGAATATTCAGATCGTTTTGATCAATTATGGCTTTTATCAAAGGAAAGTTTTGCAGAAAAAAAACTTGCCGAACAAGCGGAAAAATGGGGCAAGCTCACCAAGAGAAAACAGGTAGGCGAAAAACTTTTTGAGGATTTAACAAATTGGCGCGCCAAACTTACCAAAGATTTTAAGAAAAACAATAATGTTGACAAAAATGCGCTTGATGAGGGAGTACAAAAAGTTTTAGACCGCCTTATTTTTATCCGCACTGCCGAAGATCGAAAAATCGAGCAAAACATTTTACTTTCACTTGTCAGAGAATGGGAAACGGCAGGCAAAAAGCATAATATTTATAAAAGACTGACGGACGGTTTTCGCTGGTTTGACGAAAATTATAATTCCAAACTTTTCGCACCGCACGCACTTGAAAACTGGAAAGCTAACGACAAAGTTTTGGTAGAAATCATCAACGGACTTTACCAAACCGCGGATGGCTATCGTTATGATTTTTCTGCCATCTCGACCGATGTTTTGGGGGGAATTTACGAGCAATACTTGGGCTATGTGCAAGAAAAAGCACAAAAGCAAGAAAAGAAAAAATCAAAGCGTAAATCCCAAGGAATTTATTACACACCCAAATACATTGTTGAATATCTGATTGAACAAACACTTGGTGAAGTTTTAAAAAAAGCCAAAGCCAAAGACCTACCAAAAATCAAAATTCTTGATCCAGCTTGCGGTAGCGGTTCTTTTCTCATTTCCGCTTACGACAAAATGCTGGAAGCAAAAAATAAACTGGAAAAACAAACGGGGCTTTTTGATAGATTCGAAATTTTGAAAAACAACATTTATGGTGTGGATCTAGACGAGCAAGCTATAGAAATCGCTCAACTCAACCTGCTTTTGCGAGTACTTTCACAAAGGACGAAATTACCAACACTTTCGCATAATATCCGCATGGGTAATTCGCTGGTTGACGGCAAGGAGGAAAAATTGCAAGAATATTTTGGTGAAAAATGGCGAGAACAAAAAGCATTTAATTGGAAAGAAGAATTTTCAGAAGTTTTTGAGCAAGGTGGTTTTGATGTAATTATTGGCAATCCGCCGTATGTTTTCGCGCGAGGCAAAAATTTTGATGATTCCGCCAAAAAATATTTCTACGAAAATTACAAATTGGCAAACTACCAGCTCAACACCTATCTGCTTTTTATTGAACGAGCCTACAATCTTTTGCAACAAGGCGGATATTTTGGCTTTATCGTGCCAAATACTTGGCTGACGATTGATACTTTTGCACCGCTCAGAAAATTTTTACTTGAAGAAGTCGGCAGTCTACAAATTGTCAACATTTTTGACAAAGTTTTCGGCGACGCAAACGTGGACACCTGCCTTGTGATTTTCAAAAAGGGCAGAAGAAGCAAAGTAACACTCGGCGAATTTAGAGACAGCAAGTTAAAAATTGTTGGCAAGTTTTCGCCGGACGATTTCAAAGACAATAACTATATTATCAATATTTCGCTGGCAAAGGACAAAGAAAAGATGATGATTTTGAAAAAGGTTGCGGAAAAATCAAAACAGCTTGATGAGTTATCAGCTATTAAATCTGGTTTTGTGGCTTATGAAACAGGCAAAGGAAAACCGCCACAAACCAACGAAATGAAAAATGACCGTATTTATCACTCAAAGAAAAATGAAGGTGAAAATTGGTACAAATATTTAGACGGCAAAGACGTGAAACGTTATCAAGTAGACTGGTCTGGTGCATGGGTGAAATATGGCGAGTGGCTTGCAGCTCCACGAACACTTGAGCTTTATACAAATCCAAGAATTTTAGTAAGGCAAATCCCTTCTCAACCACCATATTCTATAAATGGCGTTTATGTTGAGGAAAACATGCTTATGAACGATAGAAACAGCATGATTATTTTGCATTTCAAAACTAATCCACTTTTCTTGCTTGCTGTTCTTAACTCAAGGCTAACAACATTTTGGTTTGCCAACACCTTTGATAAATTCCAACGCAAGACTTTTCCGCAATTCAAGGTAAAAGAACTTGCCATTTTTCCCATTCCCGAAGCCAACGAAAAAGAACAAGCCGAAATCGCCAAACTTGCCGAGCTTATGCTCGATCTGCAAAAAGAAGCACAAGAAATGACAGGCAACACCGACAAATATGCTCGACTAAAAACAGAGATTGGAAAACTCGACGAGAAAATAGATCGGGCAATTTATAAACTTTATGACCTCACAGATGAAGAAATCGAAACAATTGAAAAATAAAGAGCAAATACTTAAAGAAGTCCTCGAAAGCTTTCACAAATTTGCAAAATCAGTGATCAAAAGAAAAGAACGGGATCCTTCAGCCGTCAGAGACTCAAGAGGTCATATTCATCTGCATCTACCCGATTTAGAATCTTTTTACAATAAACAAGAGGATCCATTAAAACCCTTCATTCCACACAAAGATTTAGAAAATTTAGCCAAATTATTTGAGCCTGATTATAAGTTTTTAGAAGCAAGTGATGTTTATTTTGCCCTGCCTCACATATTTTATAATATCTTCAATTATATCCTTTGGGATAAAGAAAATATTAATATTGTTTATGAAACTACCAATAGTCGTTGGGGTGGATTTAATAGCTGGATCAATTTTACGCCTAAAAATAGAAAGCCAAAATCATTTGATGATTTATACAAAGATGCATCATTAAGTCTTGCAAAAGAAATTATTGAAACTACCCTTCTAGATATTAATAAAAAATATGATAATCAACATTTAGAATTTGAATTAAAATTTAATTATGAATTTTATAATTCAGATGAAGACATTAAAATTGATGATCGATTAGAAATTACAATTCAGAAGAAAACACTTGCCATAAAGGGTAAATATTCAGGAAATCCAAATAAGGTAGGATATCACCTGCAAAATGACCTACTTGGCATTCTGTCTATTCTCGAAATGGAGGAAGTTTTAATGATAAAGGACGCTGAAAAAAGAATAGGGACTCAAACTTTTATAGATAGTATATGTAAAGATAAAGAAATAGAATTTACTCATAAAAAATCTAAAGAAGGTGGGAATAGTAATTTCGACATAATATTGCATCAAGTTAGAGAACATTTAAAAAAATTTGACGAAAGAGGAACGGGCTATATACCTATTCATTTATTTTTATTATTATCGGAACAATTTGATGGAGATGTCATAACAAGTATTCCTAATTTTTTCAGTAGCGAAAACTTTAGATTTCCACGAACAGAATTTTTTAACTATTGGAGTGCCTTGGAGATTCTACTGGGAAATCCTGAAAAAAATATACGAGAATCACTTGCAAAAGCTTATGAATTATTTTATCCCGAAGGGAAAGAACTGAAGGATGAAGAAAATGATCCGCAAAAGACAATTTCTAAACTTTGGAAAATTAGAAACGACGTTGTTCACAATGGAAAAATTTATGTTGATAGCCATATTATTTGGGGTATAAAAAATAAAGTTAAATCACTTTTTTATAAAATTTTCTTAACTAGAATGACTGATAAATTTAATTTTTCAATTAAGTTAAGTGAAGATGAATGACAAAAGTACAAATTTACCCTTGGAATACAAAAAAACTGAAATAATAAGAAGTCTCGAAATAAATCTTTTAATAACCACCCCATGACCAAAAAAGACAATTCCATCGTACTCTTTCATGAAGAACAAGTGCGCCGTCACTGGGATGAGGATAAAGAGCTTTGGTATTTTTCAATTGTTGACGTGATTGAAATTTTAACCGATTCAACAGTTCCAAAAAGGTATTGGAGTGATTTGAAAAGCAAGTTAAAAAAAGAAGGAAGTGAGGTGTACGAAAAAATCGTACAACTGAAATTAATGGCTTCTGATGGGAAGAAGTATGCTACTGACTGTTTTTCTACTCAAGATTTATTACGTGTAATTCAGTCTGTCCCATCTCCGAAAGCAGAACCATTGAAGCTCTGGCTGGCAAAAGTCGGCTATGAACGAATCGAAGAAACCGAAGATCCGGAACTTGCCTTTGATCGAGCCATGCAAACATATTTGCAAAAGGGATATTCTAAAGAATGGATCAATCAGCGACTTAAAACTATTGAAGTTCGCAAAGGATTAACCGACGAATGGAAAGAACGAGGAGTAAAAGAAGGATTGGAATTTGCGATTTTAACCGATGAAATTACTAAAGCGTGGTCTGGAAAAAGTGTGAAATCTTACAAAAAACTCAAAAGACTCAAGAAAGAAAATCTGCGAGACAATATGACAAATCTTGAGCTTGTTTTGAGCATGCTTGCGGAAGTAACAACAACTGAATTTTCCAAAGAAAAGAATCCAGAGAATTTTCACCAAAGCAAAAAAATTGCTCAACAGGGAGGACATGTAGCTGGAACAGCACGAAAGGAAATTGAACAAAAAACAGGTAAAAGTGTTGTTTCTCCAAAAAATGCAAAATATTCGCGAAATAAAGAAGTAAAAAAACTGAATTAATAAGGAATTTGAGGTAGAGGGAATTCACCCCTTTTATTCCCCTCTGCCGCTCGCCCAAAACGGAAAAAGAAATTTGAAAGTTTTTAAAACAAACGACTATCGTCGAAAAGAAAAGGAATACATCCGCTAACAAGGTATAAGCGGTTACGTACAGTCGTTCCACTTCTTCACTCCACCCATATTGCATGGGTGTACGCTTTCAGCGTATTATACACCCGCGCAACATTGCTTATACCTAGACGTTGTACAAAATACCGTCCCCATTTTTCTTTACTTATATGGAAATATTTGGAACAGTTAGGAATGAAGAATTGTTATACATAATCACTATCTATGAAAAACATACTTACAATCGTAATTGGAGCAGGAGCATCACACGATTGTGTAAATGAAAATATTACAAATGTTGCCTCTGGCTATAAGCCACCACTTGTTGGAGATCTCTTTGAGAATAGACCTTCATTTAGTTCGATTTTAAGTAGATTTCCAAGAGCTGCAGGGCTTTCGGACGAGATTAGAACGAAAATGTCCGAAGATATTTCTATAGAAACTATTTTGAGAGAATTCTCTGATGAAGAAATATTTGATCTAAAAAAAGCATATTGGCAAATACCTCTTTATTTACAAGAATTGTTAAGGGAAGTTAGTAATAATTATGTAAAAGATAATGGAGGCACTAAATTTAACACTTTAATTCGTGAAGCGGAAAAGTCTAACTATAAAAAAATTCTAGTTTTAACATTGAATTATGATCTTTTGTTTGAAAAAGCTTTTGAAATAACATCGGGGTTAAAATTCGGCCATATTGAAGTAGCAAAAGACTATATATCAAAAGGCAAAGGTAGATGGTCTTTAATAAAATTGCATGGCTCTGTTAACTGGACAAGAAAGATATTAAATTTGGATAAAGCAGGGTCTAATCAAGATATATTGAACGCTCTAAACTCGCTAACAACCGAATTAGAGCTTGATGATAAGGTATTGAATAATCAGAATCCATTTGGTAGCGGTACAATAAAAGTTTCAAATAAATTTCATTATTATCCTGCAATAGCTGCACCGATAGAAGGTAAAGATATATTTATATGTCCTGCAGAACATATAGCGGAGGCGACTAAGCATTTAAGCGAATGTAGCGACTTTCTATTTATCGGTTTTAGTGGAAGAGATGAGAATGTTTTAGATTTGTTTAAAATAATTCCAAAAGTAAACAAAGTTAAAATTGTAAATGGGAAATTAAAAAGCGGAGAAAACGTCTTGAAAAGACTAAAAAAGTGCGACGGTGGTTTTTCAAAATACAATAATCTAGAAGGTTGTGTTTCTCCCGGTGGCTTTGTAGAGTTTATGGGGAATGAATCTAAAGCATTCTGGGATGGTGTTTAATTATTGCTCTTAAAGATTTAAAAATGGACAATACAAAAAACCCTATGATAGGGTTTTTGTTCGTGCCAGTCATAACGACTGGCGGGAATTACGGGCTGATTTTAGAACGATGGATTGGGTAAATGCAGTTTCTAATAACCGTCCGCGCAGACAATATTATTTGCTGAATTTTATAGCACGATCATACAAAAGTTCTGACCAAAATGGTCCGACTTTGGTTTTTGTTTCCAGATAGGCGCGAAAACCAATAAAGGTGTTTTGATCTAAATCTATTCCGGCCGCACCAGTATTAAATGGCACTTCAAGGGTGTGAGCCTCGCTATTGGCATTTCGAGCCACCTTCCAAACATAAAAATATTTGCTGTTGGAATTATTAGGTAAAAACTCATCGGCGGTTCCTTCCAGATCTTTATTGGAAACAGCCCCTACTCCATTAATAAGCTTTTCGCCGTAAACTCCAAAATTAGAATAAGTAGCTTTTTGGGTCAGGGCATGATTAACACCGTAAACAATCACAAATTCGCTAGGATCATTGTCTAGTTTAAAGCTTTCGGTTTTTAGATAGGTTGTGTCGCGGTTTTCGCCAATAACATCAATTCCGCCCTGTATGGCATTGAAACCTTCAAAAAGCCACAGGCTGGTTTTTAGATCATTGGTACGTAAATCAGAATATTTATTGTGTATAGCCTGCCTTAATTCTTCCAGTGTTTCTGCTAAATCCAGTTCCGAGGTATCGCCTGTGCCTCTTACACGCAGAGGATCGGTTTTGTGAGGAGTAATATCTGTAACTTCGGTTTTGGGAGTAATACGGAACACTCTGGCGCCAGAATTGGCCATGTAATTATCACCAGCAGTTTTATCATTGAAAAAAGCCATTCTATGGATAAAAGCAAAAGTATCTGCTTCTTTATCAAGACCCATCCTTACCATACCATAAGGAATTTTATCGTCGTTGATGATTTTTTGAGAATAGCCAGCTGATTTTGCTATTTGGTGAACTTTTTCATTGATATTGGTATCAGCAGTGGTAATAATCATAACTGGTTTATCAAAAATATCACTAGAACTAGCACTGTCGACATTAATGCTCATATTATTTATTGTGTCGCCCAAGCTGGCAAAAATCCTTTTTTGTTTATCTTCCTCTGGAAAATAACGTAATTCCAAATAACTGCGATAGCTGTAATAACTTGCTTCAGGCGGAGTGTTGCCGATAAAAACCACAGCTTCATCTGGTCTTAAGCGATAATCGTTCCAATAATCTTTCAGATCAGGATTAAATATTCCTTCGCTCATAGTATTTGGCACAGTTTGACCAGGAGCCAGGGGAAGCTTATATATCATGTAAGGAGTACTGGGGTTATTGCCCCAACAACTAGGAATAAGACCTAAATCTGCCATTTTTATAATATCAAGAACACCAAATTTGCCCTCTTGCACCGTGAAGTCATTATTTTCAAGCTGCTGGCGAAATTTATCAACATCACCAGTTAAACTTGGTTTACGGCCTAAAGTGGTAATAATAATTATCACACCAATGATAATTAAGAAGACGGCTATCAATAAATAAACATTTTTTTTCATTTTTCCTCAATTACTTAGGAAAGGAAACTAAAGTCATGTCAGCGGGCATTTCATCGGCGTGAGTGCCGACAAAGTCCTGTGTAAATTCTATAGGATTATTTGTATCTATTCCTTTTTCTATAATTTCATATGATGGAACTTGTCCAGCAACAGTAAACTCATCAATTATATACGGTACTCCTTGAGCTGCTAGGGGAAAAGATCCTTTAACGATGTGAAAATGCAGATGTGGACCAGTGGAGTTGCCGGAATTGCCAAGTTTGCCGAGAACTTGACCGCGTTTTACAGTATCCCCTTCTTCTACTGTAATTGTATCTTTTATAATATGGGCATAAAATGCACCATATCCATCGCCGATGTCTAAAAATACATAATTACCGCCAAGGTTATCAAGCGACATATTTTGCAAAGTTTTTCCAATTTCTAGATCATCAAGTCCATCAACAACTTTAAGAACTTTTGCCTTTTTGACTGCCAATAGATCTTGTCCGTAACCAGGATAACTTTTTAGATTCTCAGGATCACCGCTATGCACACGATTGTCATTAGTTAAACTAATATAGTCAACTGCCCAGCGTTCAGGAACAAACCATTGGCCGTTTAGAGGAAAAAAGGAATTGCGGTGAGCATAGTTATCACTAACATTAACTGCAAGCCATTTTTCACCAGCCAGCGGTGGGCTGATTACAATTGGTTTTTCAGGGCTGACTTGTGTCCGAGCGATTTTTTCTATACCCTGGGCAGGAATAATTAAATATGGTTCAAGTGCTGTGTAGGAAATATTATGGTCAATTGCCTTAGGAACACTTCCTTCATCATATATCTGATTTATAATAATAGCTGCGGTTTCATTCGGCTCGAGTATATTAGTAGGGCCGTCATTTTTTGTAATATGCAGATGATTTTTAATATCTTCAGTGTCCATTTCTGAAATAGTATTATCATTATTTAGCGGGTCACTTAAAGTGATTTTTTCTATAACAATATTTGACTTGGTAACATTGGAAACTACAAGTTCATACATAAGATAATATTTTCCATCAGAAAACTTAGCGGGCGTTAGGTCGGTTGTAACATTGCCAATAAGTGGTGAGATTTTACTTTCAGATAAAGGTGGAAGTTGGGTTTTTTGGCAGCTCGAACCAGTGAAAATAAAAAATATCAATATTAAGAGTGATAAGGCGCTAAATAGTTTTTTCATATTTTTTCTTAAATATTTTTGTTCTTGTTTTACATTATAGCACATTTAATGCGTGAAAAGGATTTCTAAAAGACTCTCCACTGTAAGCAGTTTTTTGTTACTAAAAAAGAGGCTTTCACCTCTTCTTTATCTCGCACTGTATAGCTCAAAAA